>DASRYN010000021.1:0-10615 GCA_035687185.1 Pseudoxanthomonas sp.
CGGCCGCCCGCCCCTGCCCGCGCACGTGGCCCTGGTGGACGACGTGATGACCACCGGCGCGACCCTGCACGCGGCCGCCCGCGCGCTGCGCCGCGCCGGCGTGGCCCGGGTCGACGCCTGGGTCTGCGCGCGCACGCCCTAGCGCGCGCCGGCACGCGCGCGAGCGGTTACGCTAACGGCCCGGCGCGGGCCGCCCGCGCGTCCCATCCGGATCCAGAATGCCCCAGCGCAAGCGCAAGACCCCCGGCGCGGTGACCATCCTCGATGTGGCCAAGCACGCCGGCGTCTCGCCCATGACCGCCTCGCGCGTGATCAACGGCAGCACCCGCGTGGCGGTGGAACTGCGGGAACGGGTGCAGGCGGCGGTGCGCGAGCTCGGCTACCGCCCCAACCTGGCAGGGCGCTCGCTGCGCACCACCGGCTCGGCGCGCGTGGGCGTGCTGTACAGCAACCCCAGCGCCGCCTACCTCAACGAACTGATGCTCGGCATCCTCGAGCAGAGCAGCCTCAGCGGCGTGCAGGTGCTGGTGGAGAAATGCGCCGGCATGCAGAGCCAGCGCGCGGCGACCCAGCGCCTGCTGGAGGCGGGCGTGGACGGCGTCATCCTGCCGCCGCCGCTGTGCGACTCGCCGCAGACCGTGCGCGAGCTCGACGAGCGCGGGATCCCGGTGGTGGCCGTGGCCACCGCCGCGCCGATGCAGGACGTGCCCTCGGTGCGCATCGACGACTACCAGGGCGCGCGGGCGATGACCCGCTACCTGCTCGACCTGGGCCACACCCGCATCGGCTTCATCCAGGGCGACCCCAAGCACACCCCGGCGCAGCTGCGCCTGCAGGCCTTCCGCGACACCATGGCCGAGGCCGGCATCGCCGTGCCCGACGCCTACGTGGCGCCGGGGCTGTTCACCTACCGCTCCGGGCTGTCGGCGGCGCGCCAGCTGCTGGACCTGCCGCAGCGCCCGACCGCGATCTTCTGCAGCAACGACGACATGGCCGCCGGCGCGATGGCCGTGGCCCACGGCATGGGCCTGCGCATCCCCGGCGAGCTGAGCGTGGTCGGCTTCGACGACACGCCCGTGGCCACCACGCTGTGGCCGGGACTGACCACCATCCGCCAGCCGGTGACCGCGATGGGCAAGGCCGCGGTGTCCGCGCTGCTGGAGCGCATCCGCGACCGCCGCGCCGGCCGCAGCCGCGAAGCGGCGCACCAGGTGATGAAGTACGCGCTGGTCAGACGCCAGTCCTCGGCCGCGCCCGGCTGATTGCGGCGCCGCACCATGCGCCGGGGCGGGCGATGAGGTAACCTTACCACGCCCGTCGCGCAAGGCTTTCCGGCGAGGCGGCCCTCTCCATCCAAGACACGAGAGCCACGCATGACGGCAGCGCAGGCAGGCCACGGCCCCACGCCCGATTTCCGCTCGCGGGCGTTCCTGCTGGACCACGTCCGCCACACCATGGCCTTCTACCATCCGCGCTGCATCGACCCGGACGGCGGCTTCTTCCACTTCTTCCGCGACGACGGCGCCGTCTACGACCGCCGCACCCGCCACCTGGTCAGCAGCACGCGCTTCGTCTTCAACTACGCGATGGCGTGGCAGGCCTTCGGCGATCCCGCCTACCGCGACGCGGTCGCGCACGGCGTGGCCTTCCTGCGCGAGGCGCACCGCGACCCGCGCACCGGCGGCTACGCCTGGCTGCTGCGCGACGGCCAGGCGGTGGACGCCACCAACCACTGCTACGGCCTGGCCTTCGTGGTGCTGGCCTACGCCAAGGCGCTGGAGGCCGGCATCGGCGAGGCGCGCGGGTGGCTGGACGAAACCTGGACGCTGATGGAACAGCGCTTCTGGGAACCGCAGCACGGCCTGTACGCCGACGAGGCCACCGCCGACTGGCGGCTGTCGCCCTACCGCGGCCAGAACGCCAACATGCACGCATGCGAGGCCTTCCTGGCGGCGTTCGAGGCCACCGGCGAGCGCCGCTACCTGGAGCGGGCCGCGCTGCTGGCGCACAACATGACCCTGCGCCAGGCCACGCTGGCCGGGGGCCTGGTCTGGGAACACTACCGGCCCGACTGGAGCGTGGACTGGGAATACAACCGCGGCGACCGCAGCAACATCTTCCGCCCCTGGGGCTTCCAGCCCGGGCACCAGGCCGAATGGGCCAAGCTGCTGTTGATCTTGGACCGCCACGCGCCGGTCGACTGGCGCCTGCCGCGCGCACGCGCGCTGTTCGACCGCGCGGTGGCCATGGCCTGGGACGCCGCGCACGGCGGCCTGGTCTACGGCAACGACCCGGAAGGCCGCTTCTACGACGAGGACAAGTACTTCTGGGTGCAGGCCGAATCGCTGGCCGCCGCGGCGCTGCTGGGCGAGCGCACCGGCGAGGCCGGCTACTGGGACTGGTACGACCGCCTGTGGCGCTACAGCTGGGCCCACTTCGTGGACCACCGGCATGGCGCCTGGTACCGCATCCTCACCCGCGACAACCGCAAGTACGACGACGAGAAGAGCCCGGCCGGCAAGACCGACTACCACACCATGGGCGCCTGCTACGAAGTGTTGCGGGTCCTCGCCTAGGCGACCGGCGCGGTCACGCCGAGGCCAGCAGCGCCTCCACCTCCGCCCGCGTCGGTGCGTAGGCACCGGCGCGGGTGCAGGCCACCGCGGCGGTGGCCGCGGCGAAGCGCGCGTGCCCGGCCAGGCCGGCGTCCGGGCGTGCCAGCAGGCTGGCCAGGAACCCGCCCACGCAGGCATCGCCCGCGCCGACGGTGTCGGCCACCGGCACGGCGAAGGCGGGCTGCTCGAAGCCCGCGCCGCCGGGCGGGTGCACGCTCATGCCCTCGCCGCCGCGGGTGTACAGCAGCACCGCCTGCGGCGCCAGCCCGCGCACGCGCGCCAGGGCCTGGTCCGCGGGCAGCGACGGGTAGACATGCCGCAGGTCCTCGTCCGAGAGCTTGACCACCCGCGCCAGCGCGGCCATGCGCTCGAACAGCGGCGGATAGTCCGCGCCCATCAGGTTGCGGCAGTTGGGATCGAAGCTCAGCGGCACGCCGGCCGCGTGCAGACGCTGCGCGAGCGCCACCAGCTGCGCGCCCAGCGGCTGACGCACCAGGCTGATGCAGCCGAAATGGGCGAACTCGCAGGCCGCTTCCCAGCCGGCGGGCAGGCGCGCCGCGTCGAAGGCCAGGTCGGCCGCGCCCTCGCCGAGGAAGAAGTACCGTGGCGGCGACAGCTCGTGGACCATCGCCACCAGCGGCGGCCGCGCCACCACCTGCAGGAAGCGCAGGTCCAGGCCCGCCTCGCGCGACTTGTCCACGATCTCGCGGCCGAGGAAGTCCTCGCTCACCGCCCCGCCCCAGCCGGTCGGCAGGCCCAGGGTGGCGGCCACCCGCGCCACGTTCCAGCAGGCGCCGCCGGCCACGCTGCGCCAGCTCGCCTCGCCCGTGCGCACGAAGTCGGTCAGCGCCTCGCCGAAGACCACGAGCCGGGGCAGGGGAGCGATGGAAGTCATGCGGGCCTCGCTGGCGGACGGAGGAAAGAAGGCGGCCGCGCCGGGCGAAGGCGCGGCCGAACGCGGCAGGTGCCGGCCGCGGCGCAGCATACGGCAGTGGCCGCGCGATGCCGCCGCCCCGCCCGCCCCGGAGGGCAGGGAGGGCGGGCCGGGCGGCGGTGGCCGGTCAGAAGCGGAAGCGCACGCCGGCGTAGTAGCGACGCTCGAACACGTTGGCGTCGTAGAAGTGGTTGCTCCACTGCGCGTAGCGGCGCTCGCTCTCGTTGGTCAGGTTGGTGCCCTGCAGGTACACGCTCCAGGCCGGGGTGATGTCGAAGCTGACCGAGGCGTCCAGGTAGCCCACCGCTTCGTTCCACAGCGCCAGCGCGTCGCCCCAGGCCGCCGTGTCCAGCGCGCTGTAGCGCTTGCTGCGCCAGTTGTAGGCCAGGCGGGCCTGGAACCGGTCCTTCTGGTACCAGAGGATGGCGTTGTACTGGTGGCGGGAGTTGTCGGCCACCGGCAGCACGTTGCCCTCGATGTCCTCGCCGCCGCCGGCGGTGGCGTCGGAGTAGGTGTAGTTGAGGTTCACGCCCAGGCCGCTCCACCAGCCGGGCAGGAAGTCGAACGCCTGCTGGTAGCCCACCTCGAAGCCCTTGATGGTGCCGCTGCCGCCGTTGACCACGCGCTGCACCGGGCCGCCCTCGCGGACCACGCCGTCGGCGTCCGGCAGCGGCTCGATCCGGGTGACGCCCGCCGGCGAGTTCTCCACGTCGATCAGGAACACGCCCACGTTCAGCAGCGAGGCGTCGGCGAAGTACCACTCCCAGGAGGTGTTGAAGTAGTCGGCCTCGTAGGGCTCCAGGTCCGGGTTGCCGGCGCGGCCGTTGAGGAACAGCTGCGCGTCCGGCGGCAGGGCCGGGTTGCGCGGCGGGGTGCCGTTGGCGGCGTAGAACACCACCAGGCCGCGGCCCAGGTCCGGCAGGCTCTGCCGCGCGATGGCCTTGTTGTAGCCGAAGCGCAGCTTCTGCTCGTCGGACAGGTCGAAGGTGAGGTTGAGCGCCGGCAGCACGTCGGTGCGGCTCTTGGCGATGCGGTTCACGCCGCTGGCCGGGTTGACGCCGTTCCAGTCGTGGCTGCCGATGAAATCGCCGCCGTCGACCTGGTACTGGTCGATGTCGGTGCGGGTCTGCAGCACGCGCACGCCGATGTTGGCATGCCACGGGATGCCGTTGCCGCCCGTGGTGCCCTCCAGGTTGGCCATGAAGTAGCCCGACAGGGTCTTCTCGGCCACCTTGAACGAGTCCGGCGCGTGCATGTAGGCCACGTTGCCCGGGTACAGGCTGTCCAGGTACGCGACCGGGTCGCGCATCGCCTCCGGGTCCACCGCCGGCAGGCCCTGGCCGATGCCCTCGATGCGCACGGGGCCGAAGTCGGAAAAGCGCGCCCAGTAGCCGTCGATGGCGTTGAACGGCAGCACGCGGGCCTCGGAGTAGCCGGTGCAGGCGTCGGTGATCAGCGGGTCCTTGAAGTAGTACAGCGCGCGGTCCGGGTTGGCGCACGGGCCCGGCGAGACCGGCGACAGGTAGCGGTAGGCGGCGTACTCGTAGTCGCGCTCGCCGTAGCGCAGGCCGAACTGGAACGAGCGCACCGCGCCGTCGTCGAACTCGAAAACGCCGTCGGCGCGCAGCGCGTCCAGCGTCGCGTCGATCCTGTTGCCCTGTGCCCAGGTGGACATCAGCTGCCAGTTGTCCGGGTTGGACACGTCGGTGAGCATGGTCAGCTGCGGGAACCGGCCGCGGAAGTCGATCGCCGCGTCCACGGACTCCAGGCCGTTGGCGTTCGCCCACTGGGTGGTGCCGTCGGCGCGGGTGATCTGGCTGCCGCGGGTGACCACCGCGTCGGCGCGCGCCTCGTCGTAGGTGCGCTCGGACTTGCCGTGCACCCAGCGCAGGGTGCCGCGGAACGGGCCGCCGTTGTCGTAGCGCAGCTCCAGGTTGGTGTTCAGCGCCTCGGACGTGCTCGGCGCGCCGACGCTGTGGGCCTGGAAGCGGTTGTAGTGGAACAGGCCGTACTCGACCACGCCGTTCCCGTCGACGATCGAGCCCGGCTGCAGCTGGTCGGTGGCCCAGCCGGTGTGCAGCTGCGCGGCGACCGAGGCGTTGAAGTCCTCCAGGCGGGTGTAGGCCACGTCGCCGATCAGGGTCAGCGCGTCGGTGGCGTTGAACTGGAACGAGCCGTTCACGCCGGTGCGCTCGCGCTCGGTGCGGCGCGTCTCCAGCTCGGTGGCGACCCAGTTGTAGAAGTACTCGCGCGGTTCGTTGGCCGGGTCGGTGTTGCCGCCCACCACCCCGTCGCCGTTGAAGTCGAAGCCGACGTTGGCCTCGCTGGACTTCTGCGCACCGTTGCTCCACACGCTCGGGCGCTTGTTCTCCAGCGTGGCGTCGGAGTAGGACACCGACAGCAGCGCGCCCCAGCGGTCGTTGCGGTAGCTGAACAGGCCCGAGTAGAGCGCGTTGACCTCCTCGACCGCGTCGCCGTACGAGGCCTCGGCCTGGCCGCTGGCGGTCACGCCCTCGGGCAGGTCGAACGGGCGCCGCGTGCGCAGCGAGATGGTGCCGCTGATGCCCCCTTCCAGGTCGGCCGCGGTCTGCGACTTGATCACGTCCACGCCGTCGAACAGGGTCGGCGGCACGTCCACGAAATCGGCCTGCGCGGTGCCCAGGTTGGGCTGGCCGAACTGGTCGCCGCCGCCGGCGCCCAGGTACAGCTCGCCGTTCATCGTGGTCTGCACCTGGGGCATGCCGCGGATGTTGACCTGCGCGCCCTCGCCGGCCGAACGGCGGATCTGCACGCCGGTCACGCGCTGCAGCGAGTCGGTGATGGTGATGTCCGGCAGCCTGCCGATGTCCTCGGCCGAGATCGAATCCACGATCTGGAGCGCGTCGCGCTTGGTGTTGATGGCGGTGGCCTGCGCGCCGCGCACGCCGCGCACGACGATGCGGTCCAGCTCGACCGCGCCCTCCTGCGGCGGCGGCGGGGCGGCGTCCTGCGCCAGCGCCGGCATGGTCCCGGCCAGGCCGAACAGGGTGACGGCGATCGACGTCGCCAGCGGCTTCCTACGATGGTGCGACTGCTTCATGTGCCCCTCCCAGGGTGGTTTGCATGCGCGGCCGGGCCGCAGTTGAGGTAACGATATCTCCGCTATGCGCGGCGGCTGCGACCGCCCCGGCCGGCGCCGGGGCGCGCGCGGCACCGCTCAGGTCATGCGCCGGGCACGGCGGTGGCCGTGGCGCGCGGAGCGCCGATGAGGCCCCACTTCACCAGCAGTCCGTAGCAGGCGATCCAGCCGTAGCAGGCCGCCGGCACCAGCAGCGCGAGGGCCAGGCCGATGCGGTCGGCGGCCAGGCCCATCAGCAGCGGCACCACCGCGCCGCCGACGATGGCCAGGCACAGGATCCCCGAGCCGCCGGCGGTGTCCTCGCCGAGGCCGTCGATGGACAGGGTGAAGATGGTCGGGAACATCACCGAGTTGAACAGGCCGATGGACAGGATCGCCACGGCCGCGGCGGTGCCTTCCAGGGTGGTGGCGGCCAGCACCGCCAGCGTGCCGGCGCCCACCGCGCACGCGGCCAGCACCAGGCCCGGCGCCACGAAGCGCAGCACCCACGAGCCGACGAAGCGCCCGACCATCGCCAGGCCCCAGTACACCGAGATCAGGTTGCCGGCGGCGTGCTCGGAATCGGTGGCCCCGGCCATGATCAGGTAGTTCACCAGCGCGCTGCCGATGGCGACCTCGGCACCGACGTAGAGGAAGATGGACAGCGCGCCCAGGCTCAGCCGCGGGATGGCCAGCAGGCGCAGGTAGTCGCCCTGGTTCACCGGCCGCACCGCCGGCACCGGGGCGCGCCGCACCCACCAGCACAGTGCCGCCAGCAGCACCAGCACCGCGGCGATGATCATGTACGGCACGCGCACGTGGCCGGCCTGCTCCACGCGGAAGGCGGCCAGCGCGGCCGCATCCATGCCCGGCGCCGGCTCGCTCACGCCCGCGGCCAGGATCATGGCCGAGCCGAACAGCGGGCCGAGCATGGTGCCCACGGAGTTGAACGCCTGCGCCAGGGTGAGGCGGCTGTGCGCGCGCGCCGGGTCGCCCAGGCCGGCTGCCAGGGGGTTGGCGGCCACCTGCACGATGGTGATGCCGCCGGCCAGCACGAACAGCGCGGCCAGGAACGCCGGGTACCAGCCCATGGACGCGGCCGGGGAGAACATCAGGCAGCCGCCGGCCATCACCAGCAGGCCCAGCACGATGCCGCGCAGGTAGCCGATGCGGCTGACCAGCAGGCCGGCGGGGATGGAAACGATGAAATAGGCCAGGAAGAAGCAGAACTGGGTCAGCATCGCCTCGGCGTAGCCGAGGGAGAAGGTGGCCTTGAGCTTGGGGATCAGCACGTCCACCAGGACGGTGCAGAAGCCCCAGGCGAAGAACAGGGCGATGACCAGCGGCAGCAGCCGGGTCGAGGCGGTGGCGGAGCCTGGCGCTCCGGGTTCCTGCTGGCCAGCGAAGTGCATCGGTCTACTCCTCTGCGGACGGGGTGGCGGCGGCCCGGGCGGACACGGCGGCGGGTTCGGCCGTGGCCGGCTCGACGTTCCAGCCGCGCAGGGTGACCCGCGCGCCGTCGGGCATCGTGCCGCGCGGCACCTCGATGGCGACGGTGCGCGACTGCCCCGGCGGCAGGTGCAGGTAGTTGTCGCTGTAGTACGCCGGCAGGATGCGTTCCCCGCGTGCGTCGACCAGGGTCAGCTTGGCGTTGAGCACCGCCACCGGCGCCGGGTTGCGCAGATTCACCTCCAGCCGCCCGGGCCCGGCCGCGGCCACCTGCGCCTGCAGCGCCACCCGGGGCAGCCCTTCCAGCGCGCGCAGGTCCTCCGGCGTGGCGGCGGTCCAGTAGACGTTGTCGTCCAGCACCGTGCCGGTCGCGTCGCGCAGCTCCAGGGCGACGATGGCCACGCGCTCGCGGGCCACGATCGCGCCCAGGTCCAGCGCGGTGCGTACCGGCGTGACCGCCACCGGCGCGGCATCCACCGCCGCTTCCCCACGGCCCAGCGCGCGCCCGTCCAGCGCCCAGGCGGACACGTGGGCGCGCAGGCCGGTGCGGGCGGCGGCGGTGTTGTTGACCACGGCCAGGTCGCGGCCCGGCAGGTTCATCTGCAGGTGCAGCGGCGCGGCGGCCTTCCGGGCGCCGTAGTAGGCCGCGTGGGTGTCGTAGTCGTGGCTGTAGATCTGCCACATCAGGCTGGGCCAGGCCGGGTGGCTCATCCACAGCAGCCGGCCGCTGTTTTTCTCCCACAGGTGCGCGTTGAAGCCTTCGAAGATGGCGCGGTGGGTCTCGTAGTTGAGCAGTTGCGCCTTGCGTTCGAAGTCCTCCAGCCCGGTGGCCTGGCCCAGCTTGCGCTCCAGCGCGCGCATGAAGCTGGCGGTATCGCCGTTACCGGCCTGGTGCCAGTCGTGGTAGGCCCAGGCGTCGCTGATCGGCCAGCGGTCGGCCTCGGGCACCATCGCCCGGAACGCCTCCAGGGTGGCGAACGAGGGCGTGCCGACCTCCACCGAGAACCCCTGCGCCAGCCGGGTGAAGTACTCCTCCGGCTCGCGGTAGTTGTACGGGCCGCTGCCCTGCAGGTTGACCTCGTTGGAGCTGCCCATGTACAGGCGGGTGCCGTCCAGGCGCGCGACCAGCTCGTCCAGGCCCTCGTTGAGCAGTGGCGGCGGCACGCCCTCGTTGCGGCCGAACCACAGCACGATCGACGGGTGGCTGCGGTAGCGGCGGACCACGTCGGCCGCGTTGGCCAGGAACAGCGCCTCGTCGGCCGGCTCCTGGTTGTAGTTCTGGGTGGAGGCCCAGAAGTCGTTGAACACCAGCATGCCGTACTCGTCGGCCAGCTCGTACAGGGACGGATTGGTGCTCTGCCCGACCCAGTTGCGGATCACGTTCATGTGCGCGTCGCGCTGCAGGCGGAAGTAGGGCTCCAGCCGCTCGCGCGAGCTGCGCTTGCGCCAGTCGTCGGTGCCCCAGTTGCCGCCCTTGACCGCGATGCGCACGCCGTTGACGCGCAGGGCCAGGTGCGGCGCCAGGCGCGTGTCGTGCAACGGTCGCAGCGCCGGCGAGGCCTCCGCGCCGGGCAGCAGCGACTGCGCCCAGCCGCCGGGCGCCTTGCGGATGGCTTCGTGGCGCACGTCGACCACGCGCCGGCCCGGTTCGCGCGCCGGGCTGTACTCCACCCGGCGCAGGCGGCCTTCGACGTCGAACAGCGACAGTTCGTAGCTCACCTCGCGGATGCCGAAGCGCACGGCCTTGCGGTCGGACTCGGCGCCGCCGGTGCGGAAGGCCAGGTGCAGGGTGTACAGCTCCGGCGCGCCGTAGCCGTTGGGCCACCACAACCGCGGCTGCTGCACGCGCAGCTGCGGGAAGCGGGCGACATCGAGCTTCACGGTGGTGCCGCCCGGCGGCACGACCACCGCGCTGCGCAGGTCCACGCCGTCGAACGCGACGGACAGCTCGCCCTCGACCGCGGCCGCGGTGTCGTTCGCCAGCGGAACCTCGATGGCCAGCTCGGCGGTACGGTGGTCGGCGGCCACGGTGCTGGCCACCCAGGCGTCGCCGATGGCGACCGCGCCGCCGGCATGCAGGCGCACGTCCTGCCACAGCCCGGTGTTGCGGTCGCGCACGGCGGGGATCCAGTCCCAGCCCTCGCTGGCGACGAAGGTGGGGCCGTCGAGCACCTGCATGCCGCCGTTCTCGCCCACGCCGCCGGCCAGCGACTGCTCGTGCGGCACGCCCGGGTGCGGCGGCGGCGAGACCCGCACCGCCAGCACGTTGCGGCGCCCGGGCAGCAGGCGCCCGGTGACGTCGAAGCGGCCGCGCGCGAAGGCGCCGCGGGTGTGGCCCAGGCGCTGGCCGTTGAGCCAGACCTCGGCGGCGTAGTTGATGCCGTTGAAATCCAGGCGCAGCTGCCGGCCGGCGAGCGCGGCCGGCGCGTCGAACTCGCTGCGGTACCACCAGTCCTGACGGTTGAGGTCCTCGGGGATGGCCATGTTGTTGAGGCCGTGGTCCGGGTCCGGGTACACCCC
>DASRYN010000022.1:0-2027 GCA_035687185.1 Pseudoxanthomonas sp.
CGCCGAGGCGCACCGGATCGGCCTGCTGCACCAGCTGGTGGAGCCCGACGCGCTGGATGCGGCCGTGCAGCGCCAGGTCGAGCTGCTGCTGCGCGCCGGGCCGCAGGCCGCCGCGGCGGCCAAGGCGCTGGTGCGGCAGGCCGCCGCCCCCGGCGACCGCGACGCCACGGACGCGGCCAATGCCGCGTTGATCGCGCGGCTGCGGGTCTCGCCCGAGGGCCAAGAGGGCATCGGCGCCTTCCTCGAGAAACGCCCGCCGTCGTGGATGCCGGAGTGATGCCCTTGCCCCCGTTCGAGAAACTGCTCATCGCCAACCGCGGCGAGATCGCCTGCCGCATCGCCCGCACCTGCCGCAGGCTGGGCATCCGCAGCGTGGCGGTCTACTCCGACGCCGACGCCGGCGCGCTGCACGTGCGGATGGCCGACGAGGCCATCCGCATCGGCGGCCCGGCACCCGCCGCCAGCTACCTGCGCGGCGAGGCGGTGATCGACGCGGCCCTGCGCAGCGGCGCCCGGGCCATCCACCCCGGCTACGGCTTCCTGTCCGAGAACGCCGACTTCGCCGAGGCGGTGGCCGCCGCGGGACTGGTCTTCGTCGGGCCGCGGCCGGAGTCGATGCGGCGCATGGGCAGCAAGGCCGGGGCCAAGGAGCTGATGGCCGCGGCCGGCGTGCCGGTGGTGCCGGGCTACAACGGCGAGGACCAGTCGCCGGCCACGCTGGCGCGCGAGGCCGCGCGCACCGGCTTCCCGCTGATGATCAAGGCCGCGCACGGCGGCGGCGGCAAGGGCATGCGCGTGGTCCACCGCCTGGAGGACTTCCCCGCCGCGCTGGAGAGCTGCCAGCGCGAGGCGCGCGGCGCCTTCGGCCGCGACCGCGTGCTGCTGGGCGCTACGTCACCTCGCCGCGCCACATCGAGGTGCAGGTCTTCGGCGACCACCACGGCAACCTGGTCCATCTCAACGAGCGCGAATGCTCGGCGCAGCGCCGCTACCAGAAGGTGCTGGAGGAGTCGCCCTCGCCCTTCCTGACCCCGGAACTGCGCCAGGCCATGGGCCAGGCCGCAGTCGCCGCCGCGCGCGCCATCGGCTACGTCAACGCCGGCACGGTGGAGTTCATCGTCGATGCCGACGGCGCGTTCTGGTTCATGGAGATCAACACCCGCCTGCAGGTGGAGCATCCGGTCACCGAGATGGTCACCGGCCTGGACCTGGTGGAATGGCAGCTGCGCGTGGCCGCCGGCGAACCGCTACCGCTGGCGCAGGCGCAGGTGCCGCAGCGCGGCCACGCCATCGAGGTGCGGCTGTACGCCGAGGACCCGGATGCGGGCTTCCTGCCCGCCTCCGGCACCCTGCGCGCGCTGCGGCTGCCGCCGCCGTCGCCGCACGTGCGGGTGGACGCGGGCGTGGAGGCCGGCGATACGGTCAGCGTGTTCTACGACCCGATGATCGCCAAGCTCATCGTCCACGACGCCGACCGTGCGGCCGCCCTGGCCCGCCTGCGCGAAGCGCTGGCCGCCTGCCACGTCGCGGGCACGCGCACCAACCTCGTCTTCCTGGAGGCGCTGGTGCGGCACCCGGCCGTGGTCGAGGGCCGCATCGACACCGGCTACCTGGACCGCCGCGCCGAGGAGTTCCTGGGCGGCACCGCGCCTTCCGGCGAAACGCTGGCGGCCGCGGCCGCCGCCCTGCTGCTGCGCCGGCAGGACGACGCGGCCGACGCGGCGGCGCGCGCCGGCGACCCGCATTCCCCGTGGGCCGTGGGCGATGGCTGGCGACTGCACGGGCGGGCGCCGCGGCGCCTGCGGCTGCAGGCCGGGGGCCAGGTCCACGAGCTGCTGGCCACGGGCCACGGCGGCGACTGGCGCATCGACGCCGCGGGCACCGCCCACGCGGTGGAAGGTGCGCGCCTGGCCGGCGGGCGGCTCGAGCTGCGCATCGACGGCCGCGCCTGCGGCTACGGACTGTTCGGCGATGGCGAGGCCATCGAGCTGCACGACGGCACGCGGCGCCTGCCCGTGCGCCTGCTG
>DASRYN010000023.1:0-5020 GCA_035687185.1 Pseudoxanthomonas sp.
AGCCAGTGCTGGCCCGGCCACGGCCGCAGCGGCCGCAGCGCGGCGGCCGCGCGCACCGCCGCCGGGCTGGTGAACACCAGCGCCTGCGCCTCCAGCGCGCGGGCCAGTGCCTGCGCGCTGTCCGCGTCCGCGCGCGGGCGCAAGGCCCACGGCGAAAGCGCGAGCAGGCGCGCGCCCTGCGCGATCGCGGCGCGCCGCATGCCCTCGTGCCCGCCGCGCGGACGCAGCGACACCAGGGTCCAGGCGGGCGGACGCTGCGACGGCATTGCGGCATTATGCGGGCCCCGCGCGGCACGCGCGCCCGGACCGGCCGATGAGCGCAGACGTTTCCCTGGACCTGCTGCAGGCGCAGCTGCAACGCATCCCGCAGGTGGGCGCGATGCGGATCGCGCTGGCCGGCGTGGACGGCGACCGCCTGCGCCTGCGCGCGCCGCTGGCGCCGAACGTCAACGACAAGGGCTCGGCCTTCGGCGGCAGCCTGGTCTCGCTGATGACGCTGGCCGGCTGGGGCCTGGCGACCTGGCGCCTGGCCCGCGCCGGGGTGCAGGCCGACGTCTACGTGGCCGACAGCAGCGTGCGCTACCTGGCGCCGCTGTACGACGCGCTGGAGGCCGAAGCCTGGCTGGAGGAGGGCGACTGGGACGCCTTCGTGGCCACCTTCGCCCAGCGCGGCCGCGCGCGCTGCCGCATCGCCGCGCGCGTGGCCCTGCCCGGCGGCGGCAACGCCACCGAATTCAGCGGCCGCTTCGTGGCCCTGCCGCGGGGCTGAGCGCGCGCTGCTAGGATGCCCGGGTCGATCCGCCAAGGCCCGCCGATGCCCCGTAGCCTCACGACCCTGTTCCTGGCCCTGCTGGCGCTGCTGCTGGCGGCGCCGGCCGCCGACGCGGCCGGCGGGCGCCAGCGCGCCAAGCTGGACGAGACCCAGGCCGCGTTCGCCGGCGCCCTGCGCTGGAGCGACTACGGCGGCGCCTGGCAACTGGTGGACCCGGAATACCGCAGCGCGCACCCGCTCAGCGACCTGGAGTTCGAGCGCTACCGCCAGCTGCAGGTCTCCAGCTACCGCGAGGGCCTGAACAGCGAGCTGCCCGACGGCAGCGTGGTGCGCGAGGTGGAGATCGGGGTGATCAACCGCCACACCCAGGCCGAGCGCGTGGTGCGCTGGCGCGAGCGCTGGCGCTGGGACGCCGAGGCCAAGCGCTGGTGGCAGGTGGGCGGGCTGCCGGATTTCTGGGACGGCCGCTAGCGGCCGCGGGGCCTGTGCGACAATCGCCGGCCCCGCAACACGCCGAACCGATGCCGTGAACCTCGAGACCCTGATGGCCTTCGCCGGCCGCCACCCGATGCTGTCGCTGGCGCTGGTCGGCCTCACCCTGGCCATCGTCTACACCGAGATCGCGCGCCTGCTGCGCGGCTACAAGGCGGTCAAGCCGGCCGAGCTGCCGCTGCTGGTCAACCAGCAGAACGCGCTGGTGGTGGACCTGTCGGCGATCGCCGACTTCGAGAAGGGCCACATCGCCGGCAGCCGCAACGTGATCCCCAGCCAGTTCGACCCGCAGGGCAAGCTGCTGGCCGGCGCGCGGCAGTCGCCGGTGGTGGTGGTCTGCCGCAACGGCATGGCCTCGGCCGACGCGGCCCGCAAGCTCAGGAAGGCCGGGTTCGAGCAGGTCCACTGGCTGGACGGCGGCATCAACGCCTGGCAGGCCGCTGGCCTGCCGCTGGTCAAGGGCCGGGCCTGAAGCCGGCGCCGGCGCGTGCCATAATCCGGCGTTCCCTTCCGGCCCCCGCGCCGGGCCGACCCAACACGTACTTCCTGGAGTTGCGAAATGTCCGACGAAACCACCAACGGCGCTGCCGCCCCCGCCCCGCAGCAAGCCGCGGGCCCCGCTTTCAGCGTCGAGAAGATCTACGTCAAGGACGTTTCCTTCGAGGCGCCCAACTCGCCGGCCATCTTCGGCGAGGGCGCCCAGCCGGACCTGCAGCTCAACCTCAACCAGCGCGTGCAGCGCCTGAACGAGAACGTGTTCGAGGTCTCCCTGCGCGTGACCCTGACCTGCAAGGCCGGCGACAAGACCGCCTACGTGGCCGAGGTGGACCAGGCCGGCGCCTTCGCCCTGGTGGGGCTGCAGCCGCAGGCCATCGACGTGCTGCTGGGCACCCAGTGCCCGAACATCCTGTTCCCGTACGTGCGCCAGCTGGTCAGCGACCTGATCCAGGCCGGCGGCTTCCCGCCGTTCCTGCTGCAGCCGATCAACTTCGACGCGCTGTACGCCGAGACCCTGCGCCAGCGCCAGCAGCAGGCCGCCGCCGATGCGGGCGAGGCCGCGCCGGCCGGCAACGCCTGAGCGCCACGCGCCCGCCGGCCCGATGGCTGCCGCGCTCCGTCCCCTGGCAGTCCTCGGCGCCGGCTCGTGGGGCACGGCCCTGGCCGCGCTGACCGCGCGCCACGGCCACCCCACCACGCTCTGGGGCCGGGATCCGGCCATGGTCGCGGCCATCGACCGCGACCACCTCAATCCGCGCTACCTGCCGGGCATCGAGCTGCCCGCCGCGCTGCGCGCGACCACCGACCTGGCCGACGCCGTGCGCGACTGCGACTGGGTCCTGGTGGTGGTGCCCTCGCATGCGTTCACGCAGACGCTGCGCGCACTGGCGCCGCTGCTGCCGGCCGGCGCCGGCGTGGCCTGGGCGACCAAGGGCTTCGAGCCCGGCTCGGGCCGCTTCCTGCACGAGGTGGCCGAGGACGTGCTCGGCCCCGGCGTGCCGCTGGCGGTGGTCACCGGGCCCTCGTTCGCCAAGGAGGTCGCGCTCGGCCTGCCGACCGCGGTGACCGTGCACGGCGCCGACGCGGGCTTCGCCCAGGCCGTGGCCGACGCGCTGCACGGCCCGGCCTTCCGCGCCTACACCGGCAACGACATGGTCGGCGCCGAGCTGGGGGGCGCCATGAAGAACGTGCTGGCCGTGGCCACCGGCGTGGCCGACGGCATGGAGCTGGGCCTCAACGCCCGCGCCGGGCTGATCACCCGCGGGCTCAACGAGATGCTGCGCCTGGCCGCGGCCATCGGCGCCCGGCCGGAAACCCTCATGGGCCTGGCCGGGCTCGGCGACCTGGTGCTGACCTGCACCGGCGACCTGTCGCGCAACCGCCGCCTGGGCCTGGCCCTGGGCCGCGGCCAGGCGATGGACGAGGCCATCGCCCAGATCGGGCAGGTGGTCGAATCGGTGCAGACCGCCGACGAGGTCATGCGCCTGGCGGGCCGCCACGGCGTGGAGCTGCCGATTTCCGCCGGCGTGCGGGCCGTGCTGCACGGCGAGATCACCCCGGTGGACGGCCTGCGCCAGCTGCTGGCGCGCGAGCAGAAGCCGGAATACCCCGACACCCTGTTCCGCTGAGCGCGCAAAGAAAGAGCCCGGCGCATGGCCGGGCTCCGGGGGGTCTGGCGCGGAGGGAGGGGGACGCGCCAGGAAGCGGGAAGCAGGGGAGAGAGGGACCGCTTCCCGCGGACCGCCTTACCAGGTGAAGCGGGGGCCGACGAACCACTGGGTGTCGCCGTCGACGAACTTCACGTCGCCGCTCACGCCCCAGTTGGCGTTGAGCTTGGCCTGGGCGCCGAGCCGGCCGTAGAACTCGCCGTCGTACTCGTCGCCGTCTTCGTAGCCGGCCATCACGTAGCCCTCGAAGCTCGGGGCCAGCGCGCCGCGCACGCCCACCTCGGCGCTCCAGCCGTCGTAGTCGAAGCCGCTGCCGGCGTCGAACTTCTCGTAGGCCACGCGGGTGACCAGGTCGGCGGCCGGGGCGATCTCGCGGTTGTAGCCCACGCCCACGCGCCACTGGTCGAAGTCGATCGGCGTATCGTCGATCTCCTGGTTGTTGTAGCCGCCGAACAGGTGGAAGTTCGGGGCGATGGCGACCGAGCCATCCAGGCCCCAGCCGTCGGCGTCGGCGCCGTCGGTGTTGGTCGCGGCGTAGCCGCCCTGCACGTAGTTGTAGGACACGCCCTCGGCGGCCGTGGCGGCGAAGGGAAGGGCGGCCAGCAGGGCCAGGGCAAGCACGGAATTCTTCTTCATGTGGACACTCGCTGTCTCGTTGTTGTGTGCGCCACCACCGGCGCGGAAAGCGGCTGCGGCAGCGGCGTAACGAATTATTCGCAGGCCGCGGGAACGCGGCCTGAATACCGAACTGACCGGTACATGAATTGCCCGGCGCGTGCGGGAACTTTCCTCGCCTTGCGTGCGCGTCACCGCCGCGTCATGACCGGCGCTTACCCTGCCGCCCACTCCAGGGGCAGGACGGCGCATTGGCCGAGCAGGCAAAGCGGGGACTGGCCCGCATGTTCGCGGAACACGGACCGGTGCTGCGCGGCTTCTTCGCGCGGCGCGGGGCCAACGACGACGCGGAGGACCTGGTGCAGGAGACCTACCTGCGCCTGCTTCGCGCGCACCAGGGCCAGGCGGCGATCGCCAACCCGGAGGCCTACCTGTTCACCGTGGCGCTGAACCTGGCCCGCGAGCAGGCGGCGCGCCGCCGGCGCACGCCCGTGCCGCTGGAGGAACTGGAGAACCTCACCACCCTGCTGGCGAGCGAGGAAAGCGTGGAAGACGCGGCCGAACGCGCGCAGCGGCGCCAGCGCCTGCAGGCGCTGCTGGCCAGCCTGCCCGAGCGCACCCGCGCGGTGCTGGTGATGCAGTACCGCGACGGCCTGAGCTACCGGCAGATCGCCGACCGCCTGGGGGTGTCGCCGCATATGGTGAAGAAGCACGTGGTGCGCGGGCTGTCGGTGTGCCGGCGGGCCCTGGCCGACGCGGAGGCGTGATGGACGGAACCCGGCCCGCCCGAGGGTGGGCGACGCAGGAGGCGGCGCAATGGCACGTGCTGCAGCGCGAGGGCGCGATGAGCGCGGCGCAGCAGGCGCAGTTCATGGATTGGCTGGTGGCCGCGCCCGAGCACCTGCACGAATACCTGGCCGTGGCCCGCGTGTCGGGCGAGCTGGCCGAGGCCATGCGCGGCATGCGCATCGACCTG
>DASRYN010000024.1:0-3025 GCA_035687185.1 Pseudoxanthomonas sp.
GGCGTTGCAGCCGCCGCGCCGTCGCCGCGCTAGCCCTGCTCGCGCACGATCTCCAGCACCGCCTCGCCGTAGCGGGCCAGCTTGCCGCCGCCGATGCCGCCCACCCGCGCCAGTTCGCCGAGCGAGGCCGGGCGCAACTGGGCGATGTCGCGCAGCGTGCGGTCGTGGAAGATGACGTAGGCCGGCACGTTCTGTTCGCGCGCGGCCTGCGCGCGCCACGCGCGCAGCGCGTCGAACAGCGGGCGGTCCCCGGCGTCCACGTGCAGCGTGCTCTCGCTGCGGCGCTCGCCGGCGCCGCCCCTGGTCCGCGCCGGCTCCTCGCGCAGCCGCACCTCGCGCTCGCCGCGCAGCACCGGCCGCGCGGCCTCGCCCAGGCGCAGGCTGCCGTGGCCTTCGGCGTCCACCTCCAGCAGCCCGGCGACCACCAACTGGCGGAACACGCTGCGCCACGTGCCCGCGTCCAGGTCCTGGCCGATGCCGTAGGTGGACAGCTCGTGGTGGCGGAACTGGCGCACCTTCTCGGTGTCCGCGCCGCGCAGCACGTCGATCAGGTGCGCCGCGCCGAAGCGCTGCCCGGTGCGGTACACGCAGCTGAGCGCCTTGCGCGCGGCCTCGGTCGCGTCCCAGGTGCGCACCGGCTGCAGGCAGTTGTCGCAGTTGCCGCACACGCCCGCGGCCGGCGGCGCGCCTGGCGCGTAGTCCTCGCCGAAGGCCGCCAGCAGCGCCTGGCGCCGGCACTGCGCCGACTCGCAGTAACCCAGCAGCTGCTCCAGCTTGCGGCGTTCCAGCCGCTTGCGTTCCTCGCCGGCCTCGGACTGCTCGATCATCTGCCGCAGCAGCACCACGTCGCCCAGCCCGTAGGCCATCCACGCCTCGGCCGGTTCGCCGTCGCGCCCGGCGCGGCCGGTCTCCTGGTAGTAGCCCTCGATCGACTTGGGCAGGTCCAGGTGCGCGACGAAGCGTACGTCCGGCTTGTCGATGCCCATGCCGAAGGCGATGGTGGCGCACATGACGATGCCGTCCTCGCGCAGGAAGCGGCGCTGGTGCTGCGCGCGCACCTCGGCGGGCAGGCCGGCGTGGTAGGGCAGGGCGGCGATGCCGCGGCCGGCGAGGAACTCGGCCGTCTCCTCCACCTTGCGCCGCGACAGGCAGTAGACGATGCCGGACTCGCCGCGGTGCCCGGCCAGGAAGTCCAGCAGCTGCCGCCGCGGGTTGTCCTTGTGCGCCACCGCGTAGCGGATGTTGGGCCGGTCGAAGGAACTGACGAAGCGGCGCGCGTCCTCCAGCGCCAGGCGCTCGGCGATCTCGCGCCGGGTCGGGGGGTCGGCGGTGGCGGTCAGGGCGATGCGCGGCACCTGCGGCCAGCGCTCGTGCAGCACCGTCAGCTCGCGGTACTCGGGGCGGAAGTCGTGGCCCCACTGCGAGACGCAGTGCGCCTCGTCGATGGCGAACAGGGCGATGCGGCTGCGGTCCAGCAGCGAGAGGAAGCGCTGGGTGAGCAGGCGCTCCGGGGCCACGTAGAGCAGGTCCAGCGTGCCGTCGAGCAGGACGCGCTCCACCTGGCGGGCCTGCTCGGCATCGAGCGTGGAGTTGAGGTACGCCGCGCGCACGCCCAGCTGCCGCAGCGCCTCCACCTGGTCCTGCATCAGTGCGATCAGCGGCGAGACCACCAGGCCGGTGCCGTCGCGCAACAGCGCCGGGATCTGGTAGCACAGCGACTTGCCGCCGCCGGTGGGCATGAGCACCAGCGCGTCGCCGCCGGCGGCGACGTGCTCGACGATGGCCTGCTGCTGGCCGCGGAAACTGTCGTAGCCGAACACGCGGCGCAGCAGCGCCAGCGCGTCGGCCGCCGCGACGGGCGCGTCGCGGCGGGAGGAATCGGGGGAAAGTGCGTGCATCGGCGCAAGGATACCGGGCGCGCGTCGCACGCGGCGCGGGACCTGCGCCGCGCGCGCCGATGCCAAGCGTGGCCGCATTCCCGCGGGAGCCGGCCCGGCGGCGGGCCGGCCGGCGTGGGTGCTGTGTTGCCTGGCCTGGCCAGGCCGTCCGCAGGGCGGATGCCTGCGGGGAGGGCCCGCGGCGCCGGAATCCCGGCGATCGCGGCCTGCACTGGACCGCGCCGGATGCCCGCGACGGGCACCCGGCGCGGCCGCGCGCGGTCACTCCAGCAGCGAGCGCAGCATCCAGGCGTACTTCTCGTGGGTCTGCAGGCGCTGGGTGAGCAGGTCCACCGAGGGGTCGTCGCCGGCCTCGTCGGCGGTCTTCAGCACCGCGCGCGCGGTGCGGCACACCGCCTCGTTGCCGGACACCAGCTGCTGGACCATGCCCTTCCAGTCCGGCACGCCGTCGGCGCCGGACTCCTCGCGGATCGAGGTCAGGCGCACGAACTCGCCGTACGAGCCCGGCGCGTTGAAGCCCAGCGCGCGGATGCGTTCGGCGATTTCGTCCAGGGCGTTCCACTGCTCGGTGTACTGGTCCATGAACATCGCGTGCAGCGAGTTGAACATCGGGCCGGTCACGTTCCAGTGGAAGTTGTGGGTCTTCAGGTACAGCGTGTAGGCGTCGGCCAGGAAGCGCGACAGGCCCTCGGCGATCTCCCTGCGGTCGCCGGCGTCGATGCCGATGTCGATGCGCGAGGTCGAGGCCACCGGGTTCAGCGCCTGGGTCTTGCCCGACGGGGTCTTGCTCTTGGCGGTCTTGTTCTTGGCCATGAACGGCTCCTTGGATGGGTCCACAGGGACGAGATGGGGCTGTCACAATAGACGTTAAACCCCACGGCGTTACGCGAAGTTTCACACGGCAAGACAGATGGAATCGATCCCCGCCGAGCTGCGCAAATCCCTGGAGGCCGGCCGGCGCGGCATCGACGCGGCGCTGAGCCGCGACCGCGGCCGCCTGCACGGGCTGTGGTCGCGCTGGCGCGGCCGCCCCGGCGACGCCGGGCTGCGCGCCCGCTTCGAGCAGGCCCTGGCCGCCTCGGTGGCCGCGCGCCAGGCCCGCGCCGGGCAGGTGCCGGCGGTGGAGG
>DASRYN010000025.1:0-17742 GCA_035687185.1 Pseudoxanthomonas sp.
GCGACCTCGGCGAGCTCAGCGAGGGCGCGCCGATCGTGCACGAGGACCACGGCGTCGGCCGCTACCAGGGTCTGGTCGCACTGGAGGCCGGCGGCGTACCTGGCGAGTTCCTGCAGATCGAATACGCCAAGGGCGACCGCCTGTACGTGCCGGTGGCGCAACTGCACCTGGTCAGCCGCTACTCGGGCGCCGCGCCGGAAACCGCGCCGCTGCACTCCCTGGGCGGCGAGCAGTGGACCCGGGCCAAGCGCAAGGCCCAGGAGAAGGTCCGCGACGTGGCCGCCGAGCTGCTGGAGATCCAGGCCCGGCGCCAGGCCCGCGCCGGCCTGGCGCTGGACATCGACCGCGCCATGTACGAGAGCTTCGCCGCCGGCTTCCCGTTCGAGGAGACGCCGGACCAGCACGCCGCCATCGAGGCGGTGCTGCGCGACCTGCAATCCAGCCAGCCGATGGACCGCGTGGTCTGCGGCGACGTGGGCTTCGGCAAGACCGAGGTGGCCGTGCGCGCGGCCTTCGCCGCCGCCAGCGGCGGCCGCCAGGTGGCCGTGCTGGTGCCCACCACCCTGCTGGCCGAGCAGCACTACCGCAACTTCCGCGACCGCTTCGCCGACTGGCCGCTCAAGGTCGAGGTGCTGTCGCGCTTCAAGAGCAGCAAGGAGATCAAGGCCGAGCTGGAGAAGGTGGCCAGCGGCCAGATCGACGTGATCGTCGGCACCCACCGCCTGCTGCAGCCGGACGTGAAGTTCAAGGACCTGGGCCTGGTCATCGTCGACGAGGAGCAGCGCTTCGGCGTGCGCCAGAAGGAAGCGCTGAAGGCGCTGCGCGCCAACGTGCACCTGCTGACCCTGACCGCCACCCCCATCCCGCGCACGCTCAACATGGCCATGGCCGGCCTGCGCGACCTCAGCATCATCGCCACCCCGCCGCCCAACCGGCTGGCGGTGCAGACCTTCGTCGTGCCCTGGGACGACAACCAGCTGCGCGAGGCGTTCCAGCGCGAGCTGTCGCGCGGCGGCCAGCTGTACTTCCTGCACAACGACGTCGAAAGCATCGGCCGCATGCAGCGCCAGCTGCAGGAACTGGTGCCGGAGGCGCGCATCGGCGTGGCCCACGGGCAGATGCCCGAGCGCGAGCTGGAGCGGGTGATGCTCGACTTCCAGAAGCAGCGCTTCAACGTGCTGCTGGCGACCACGATCATCGAGTCGGGCATCGACATCCCCAACGCCAACACCATCATCATCAACCGCGCCGACCGCTTCGGCCTGGCCCAGCTGCACCAGCTGCGCGGCCGCGTCGGCCGCTCGCACCACCGCGCCTATGCCTACCTGCTGGTGCCGCCGGACCGCCGCGCCATGACCCCGGACGCGGAGAAGCGCCTGGAGGCCATCGCCTCGATGGACGAGCTGGGCGCCGGCTTCACCCTGGCCACCCACGACCTGGAGATCCGCGGCGCTGGCGAGCTGCTGGGCGAGGACCAGAGCGGGCAGATGGCCGAGGTCGGCTTCAGCCTGTACACCGAGCTGCTGGAGCGGGCCGTGCGCAGCATCCGCCAGGGCAAGCTGCCGGACCTGGACGCCGGCGAGGAAACCCGCGGCGCCGAGGTCGTGCTCAACGTGCCGGCGCTGATCCCGGAGGACTACCTGCCGGACGTGCACACCCGCCTGACCCTGTACAAGCGCATCTCCAGTGCGCGCGACGCCGCGGCGCTGCGCGAACTGCCGGTGGAGATGATCGACCGCTTCGGCCTGCTGCCGGACGCGGTCAAGAACATGTTCGCCATCGCCGAACTGAAGCTGCAGGCCAGCGCGCTGGGCATCCGCAAGCTGGAACTGGGCGAGGGCGGCGGCCGCCTGGTGTTCGAGGCCAGGCCCAACGTTGACCCGATGACGGTGATCCGGCTGATCCAGCAGCAGCCCAGGCTGTACGCCATGGACGGCCCGGACAAGCTGAAGATCCGGCTTCCCCTGCCCGAACCGGCCGACCGCTTCAACGCCGCGCGCGGGCTGCTGGCGGCGCTGGCGCCGGGCTGAAGCCCGGCGCTACAGCTGCGACTCGATCGGCAGCCAGCCGATGCAGCGCGCGCCGGCGCGCATCCAGAAGCCGGCCTCCGGCTCGTGCGTCCATACCCGCGGCGGCTGCACCGAGGCGTCGTCCCAGCGCAGCTGCCCGCCTTCCAGGCGCAACCGGTAGCTGCGGCCCGGGCCGGCGCTGGCGCGGTACAGCGCGTCCAGCTCGGCCACCGCGGCCGGCTCGCGGAACAGGATGCCCATCTCGGTGTTGAGGCGGATCGAGCGCGGGTCCAGGTTGAACGAGCCGACGAAGCCGGTGCGGCCGTCGACGGTGAAGCCCTTGGTGTGCAGGCTGGCGCCGCTGGAACCGAACAGGCTGGCGCCGCGCGGGCCGTGCGGCATCAGCTCGTACAGCTCGACGCCGGCGCGCAGCAGCGGCTCGCGGTAGCCGGCGTAGCCGCCGTGGACGGCCAGCACGTCGGTGGCCGCCAGCGAATTGGTCAGCACGCCCACCGCCACCCCGCGGCGGCGCAGGGCGGCGATGGCGTCCATGCCGCGCGCGCCCGGCACGAAGTACGGCGAGACGATCCGCACCTCGCGCCTGGCCGCGTCCAGCTCCGGCGCCAGGCGCCGGATCAGCCAGCGGTCCTGGCCGCCGCCGCGCACCTTCTCCGGCGGGTCGGAATACACGTGCACGTCGGCGCTCCAGTGCAGCGGCGTGCGCCGCGCCAGCATGCGCCGCACGCCGGGTGCGTCGCGCACCTGGCGCAGGTAGGGCTGCGCCCGCGGCGAGGCCATGCCGGCGTCGCCGTTGCGGCGCAGCCGTTGCAACGCGTCCGGCGCCGCGCGCGCCAGCGCGGCCAGCGGGATGGCGTGCTCGCTGTTCCAGTACGCATCGAAGATCGCCGCGGTCTCGGCCACCGGCGGGCCGACCACGGCCAGGTCGGCGTCGGAGAAGTTGGTGTCGGCGGCCGCGCCGAAGTACTCGTCGCCGACGTTGCGCCCGCCGACCACGGCGATGCGCCCGTCGGCCAGCCAGATCTTGTTGTGCATGCGCCGGTTGAGGCTGCGGGCGCGCAGCAGCAGCTCCATGCCGCGGCCCAGGTAGCCGCTGCGGTTGCGGGAGGGATTGAACAGCCGCACCTCGATGCGCGGGTGGCTGTCCAGGATGGCCAGCACCGAATCGTTGCCGTGGGCGTTCATGTCGTCCAGCAGCAGGCGCACGCGCACGCCGCGGTCGGCGGCGCGCACCACCTCGTGGCCGAGCAGGTTGCCGGTGAAGTCGTGGTGCCAGATGTAGTACTGCAGGTCCAGGCTGCGGCCCGCCGCGCGCGCGGTCAGCGCGCGGATGGCGAAGGCATCGAGGTTCTCGTCCACCAGCGCGATGCCCGCCTGCCCCGGCCGCGCCGCGGTGAGCGGCGCGATCTCGCGGTCCAGCACGGTCTCCACGCGGTCGGCCGGCAGCGCGTGGCCGGGCTGGCCGCGCGCGGCCTTGGCGAAGCGGCCGAAGCCGTACACGGCCAGCAGCGACGCCAGGGCGAACACCACGATGCCGCCCAGCAGGAACCGCAATCCACGCCGCATGCCGCCTCCCGTCCCGGTCCGGCGGCAGTCTAGCCCGGTACGCGTCACGGAAGGCTCACGGCGCGCGGACCGCCCGCGCGCCGTGGCCGTCGTTTCAGCGCGCCTTGCCCTGGTTGGCCACCGCCTCGGCGGCACGCTTCGCCGCTTCCGGATCGCCCAGGTAGCGGTGCGACAACACGTTGAGGTTGTCGTCCAGTTCGAACAGCAGCGGGATGCCGGTCGGGATGTTGAGCTCCAGGATCTCTTCCCGCGACACGTCGTTGAGGTACTTGTACAGCGCGCGCAGCGAGTTGCCGTGCGCGGCCACCAGCACGGTCTGCCCGGCCTTCAGCTGCGGGGCGATGGCGTCGTGCCAGTACGGCAGCACGCGGTCCAGGGTGGTGGCCAGCGATTCGGTCGCCGGCAGCGCGTTGCGGTCCAGGCCTGCATAACGCGGATCGTTGGCCGGGTGGCCCGGATCGTCCGCGGCCATCGGCGGCGGCGGGATGTCATAGGAGCGGCGCCAGATCTTGACCTGCTCCTCGCCGTGCTTGGCCGCGGTCTCGGCCTTGTCCAGACCCTGCAGCGCGCCGTAGTGGCGTTCGTTGAGGCGCCAGCTCTTGTGCACCGGCAGCCAGTCCTGGTCCAGTTCGCCCAGCGCCAGGTTGAGGGTGCGGATGGCGCGCTTGAGCGTGGAGGTGAAGGCCACGTCGAAGCGCAGGCCTTCCTCGCGCATCAGGCGTCCGCCGGCGGCGGCCTCGGCGCGGCCCTGCTCGGTCAGGTCCACGTCGACCCAGCCGGTGAAGCGGTTCTCCAGGTTCCACTGGCTCTGGCCGTGGCGCAGCAGGACGAGTTTGCGGGTCATCTCTTCTTCGCATTCGTGGGATGGGGTGCCGATTGTAGGGGAATGCGCCGCCGCGATCCCGGGTCGCCGGGTCCCCATGGAAGCCCGGGTGGCAGACATGACCGTTGCAAAGGCAACTTGTGCCGTCGAGCCGGCACCCCTCAGAACCCGCGCGCTATTCCGAGCATGAGCGAGACACTGCCCTCGCACCCCGGCTCGACGAACGGGCTGCTCCTGATCGCATCCGGAAAACGGCTGTACTCGAACGTGGCGAGCAGGGACCAGCGTTCGCCGAGGGACCGCATGAAGCTCACGCCGATATGCGGAACCGTCGCGTCCCCTGCCCGGTAGTCGACGACGCCACGGGCGACCTCCTTGTCGAGCGTGCCGTAGTAGTAATCGGCCATGTCCTTCGACATCCAGCGCAGGCCCACGGCCGGCACCACCCGCGTCCTGCCCCACTGCAACGGGTAGCCGTATTCCACCGACACTTCCTGCCCCTGGCTGGCGCTGGCGGCGTCGGCCAGCAGTTCCACTTCCAGTTCGCCCGCGCGCCCGGTCCATGCCGCGGACAGACCCACGTCGATGCCGTCGTCGCGATCTTCCAGCAGGCGCGCGTCCAGGCCATTGCGGGCCAGCTCCTCGCGGCCCAGATCGCCGATATCGAACCCGTCGAAACGCATGGCAGCCACTGCCGCCAGTTCGAAGCCGTCGGTCTCCACCAGCCGCCAGCCGGCGGTGATGCCATGGAAGAAGAACCGTTCGCCCTGATAGACCACCAGCGGGAATGGCGTGACGCGGGTTCCCTCGCCCGCATACACGCTGTCGGAAATCGCCGCGCCCACGCCTGCGGACAGGCGCGAAGGCGGGCGGGCATCCGCCTCGGGATCGTCCTGCGCCCAGGCGCTGGCTGGCAGACCCGCCAGCAAGGCGGACAAGAGAGCTTTCTTCATCACGGGATGGCCTCGGTTCCATGGTAGGAAAGGATGTGGCGGCACACACGCATTGCGTGCATGCACAGCGTGGATGGCGTGCGTCGGGAAAATGTCGCTGGCGGAGAGCGCCGCGGCGCTACAGCGGATCGACGCCCGCGATGAGGCTGGCACGCACGTCCAGCGTTGCCCGCGTTCCATCCAGCGGAACCGAATCCATCCACAGGCTCCAGCCGAAGCGTTCGCAGATCCTGTACGTGAGGAGCAGGCCCAGACCCAGGCCCCGCATCGGAACGGCGGCGCGCAGGCTGTCGCGATAGCGGCGTGCCGCCTCCTCCACGTCCAGGCCGCTGCCCGAATCGCGGATCGTCACCCTGCCGCCGGCCAGCGACACGTCCACATGCCCCTGGCTGGTGTTCTCGACGGCATTGCGGATCAGGTTTCCCACCGCGATCCGGACCATGGCTTCGGGAACGGCGACATGCGCCGGCTCCAGTTCCCGTATGCGGAAAGCGAGCCGCTTGCCGTCCAGCAGGTGCTCGTGGTCGCGCACGATAGCCGGCAGGACCGCATGCATCGCGGTCACGTCGGTGGCATCGGGGCGGCCGGCCTCGCGCGATAGGTACAGCAATGCCACCATGATCTCGGACAGGTGCCCGGCCGCATGGCGGATGCGTTCCAACGCCGGCCGCGCCGAGGCCGGCAGGTCCTGCCGTTCGAGCACGTCCGCCGCGCCGGATATCACCGCGATAGGCGTGCGGAACTCGTGGCTGGCCTGGTCCAGCAGGCTCTTCTCGCGCTCGATGAAGCGCTCGACGCGCTCCAGGTGCGCGTTGCTCGCGCACGCGATGGCCCGGATTTCGGCCTGGCGGTAGTCGACCGGCAGGCGCTCGCCGCGAACCTGGGGATCGATCGCCTGCATGCGATCCGCCAGGTCGCGCACGGGCCGCACCAGCCTGAGGTGCAGCCAGCCGACCAGGCCGCCGAACAGCACGATGATCAGGCCAACCCAGACCGCATTGAACCAGGCATCGGCATTCTGCTGCCTTTCCAGCTCGGCGATGTCCACCAGCGTGACCAGCCTGCCTTTCCCGGAGGGGGCGACCAGTGCATGGAAGCTGTCCTTCGTGGCAAGGCGGCGGGGGCCCTCGGACGAGTAGTAGCCGGGCTCGAGCGCGGCCAGATAGGCCGGCATGTCCGCCGCAACCTCGCCGTCCTCCACGTACCAGGCGCGAAGGACGCCGTTGCTGCGCGGGAGCGGCGCATCCGGATGCAGTGCCCGCTGCTGGGCAAGGCCGGCCGCGAACGATTCGAGGAGCTGGCGCCACACCGGGTGCTCGACCAGGTGCTGGCTGCGGAAGGACTGGACGGTCAGCGCCGCCGCCATCAGCATCACGAACGGGATCAGGGCCGCCACGATCCACCAGTGCAGGCTCCGCGACCGCATCTGCTTCATGTCACTCGGTCCCGCACAGGCGATACCCGACGCCGGACACCGTGTGCAACAGCTTGGGTTCGCCCTCATGGTCCAGCGCACGGCGCAGCAGGTGCATGTGCGAACGCAACAGATCGACGTCCGGCGTATCCTCGCCCCACGCAGCCTGCTCCAGGCGCTGCCGGGGCACCACCCGCGGGCTTTCGCGCATCAGCAGTTCGAGCAGGCGGCGCCCGGTCCTGGAGAGCGCCACCACCCGCCCTGCGCGCGAGGCTTCCAGCGTGTCCAGGTTGTAGCTCAGGTCCGCCACCGCAAGCACCCTGTCCAGCGCTCCCGCGGCCGGTCCGCCACGCGCGGCGAGCGAGCGCAGGCGAATCTCGATTTCCGGCAAGGCCACGGGCTTGACCAGGTAGTCGTCGGTCCCGGCTTCGAAACCGGCGATCTTGTCGACCAACTGGTCGCGGGCGGTCAACAGGATCACCGGTGTCCGTCGCTTGGCCTCCGCACGCAACCGGCGCAGCACGGTCAGGCCGTCCATGCGCGGCAGGTTCCAGTCCAGCACGATGGCATCGTAATCGCGCACTTTCGCCAGGTGCAGCCCCGTAATTCCGTCCGGAGCGGCATCAAGCCGATGGCCGCAGGCCTCCAGATAGTCGTACAGGTTGGCGGCGAGCTGGGCGTTGTCTTCGATGATCAGCACGGACAGCGGGCGGTCGAGCATGATGGCGTCCAATGGCTGGGCGGTCGGGCGCGGCCGTTCGTCATTCCGGTCCACTCGCGGCAACCACCTCGCTGTCGATCCAGCCCAGCCAGTTGCTCTCGTAACGGACCCGGTTGCCGGGCTGCAGGTAGATGCCCTTGGCATCCTCCTGCGCAATGTACCTGTCGATGATGGCATGTTGCTGCTCACGGCCCTGGGCGCGCATCAGTTCCCCGACCACCTCGGGCCCAGGCTCGCGGAACACCACGCCATCGCCGGTACCGGTCAGGACCGCGCTCCCCGCTGGAATGGCAGGGCGCCGCAGCATCGGGATCCGCCCGTCCCGGTACGACCAGGTGCGCTTGCCGACACTGCCCAGCGCTTCCAGGACGATCTGGTCCAGGCCCTTGATCATGTCTGCCGCACGCACGTCCTGGCGCAGATGGCCGTCCACGTAGGTGCGCAGGCGCACTCCCGAGAGGAAGCGGCGCCAGTCGTGCGGCACCACCAGGAACGGCCCCGCCGGGAAACGGTCATGCCCGCTCTTGGCATCGGCGAACCCGTCACCGGAGTACGGGTTGCGCAGGTCGATGGTGCGGAACAACGTGGCGCGATCCGTGTAGTCGCCGCACAGGAAGAAGCCCTTCCTTGCCGCGTCGAAGTCGCCGGCAGTGCGGATTTCGCGGTCGAAACGCGCGCAGACTTCCACCTCGTAGTCGAGCAGGACGCCGGCGGCCGTGGCCACCTTCGTTCGCGGTGCGCCGGCCGGCGACAGCTTGGGGAACAGGAACGCGCCCTGCGGCATCCCGACTTCCTCGCCGTGCTTCGGATAGTTGGTTCCGGCCGCGATGTGCATCAGTCCGCGTGGTCCCGCACCGAGCAGCCGCTCGAGCGGGTAGTCGCGCACCTGCGGTGCCGAGCGGGCGAATGCATCGAGCTGCGCGGGGCTGAAGCCGTCTATCACGTCGAAGGCATCGGCCCCGTAATGGCCATTGGCCGCGCTGAGGTCGACGGCGCGGACGGCACCTTCCGCCAGGCCGACGACCAGCAGTGTCGCTATGCCGTCGTCCGTGCGCACCTGGGCGAAGGTATGGGCCTGCTCCATGGGCGCCAGCCCGGGTCCGCCCTGTCCGGCGGCGGACGATGCGGCGAAGGCCATCGAAAGCAGCATTCCCGGCAGCAGGAGGATTCGGCCGTGGAACATGAGGACTCTCCGGTACACGAGGAGCGCCCACGCTAGGGCAAGGATGTCGCGGGTTTGTCGGGGCCTGCCTGCCCCACCCGCTTGGCTGCGCCGCCAGGCGCGGCCGCAACGCCCCGCGCAGGCGATCGCCGCGGAAGCCGCCTGCGCGGCAGGTGTCAGCGGAAGAGGGCTTCCCGCGGGCCGTTCCGCGCGACGGCGGCCTCTTGCCCTCAGGCGACGGTCCGTCTTGCCCGGTGCGACCCGGCAGGCGTCGTTCCATGCCATGCTTGCGCCGTTCCCGGGCAGCGAGGAGCAGCGCATGACCACCATCATCGAACCCCGCGTACACGACCTCGGCGACGGCTTCCTGGTGCGGCGCGCGGTCCCCACCCTCCAGGCGCGCAGCGTCGGGCCGTTCGTGTTCGTGGACCACATGGGCCCGGCGGTGTTCGAGGCCGGTCGCGGCATGGATGTGCGCCCGCATCCGCACATCGGCCTGGCCACGGTGACCTTCCTCTGGGCGGGCGCCATCCACCACCGCGATACGCTGGGCTCGGAGCAGGTGATCCGTCCCGGCGACGTGAACTGGATGACCGCCGGCCGCGGCATCGCCCACTCCGAGCGCACTCCCGCGCCCGAGCGCGCCGCCGGCAGCCACGCCCACGGCATGCAGACCTGGGTGGCATTGCCGAAGGCGCACGAAGAGACCGACCCGGCGTTCTATCACCACCCGGCCGCGACCCTGCCGCAGCAGCAGCGCGCCGGCGCCTGGCTGCGCGTGATCGCCGGCCGCGCCTATGGCGAGGAATCGCCGGTGAAGGTATTCGCCGACACCCTCAACGTGGCCGTCGACCTGGAGCCGGACGCCGAACTGGCGCTGGACGCCGGCCACGCCGAGCGCGCGCTCTACATCCTCGAAGGCGAGGCGCAGCTGGACGGCGCGGACGTGCCGGCGCGGCACCTGATCGTCCCCGACCCGGGCACCCGCCCGAAGCTGCGCGCCAAGACCCCGCTCAAGGCCATGCTCCTGGGCGGCGAGCCGCTGGACGGGCACCGCCACATGTGGTGGAACTTCGTCTCCAGCTCGAAGGAGCGCATCGAGCAGGCCAAGCAGGACTGGCTGGAGGGCCGCTTCGGCAGGATCCAGGGCGACGACGAGTTCATCCCCCTGCCGCAGCGCTGAGCGCCGGGCCTTAACCGTTGGGCAACACCTCGCCGCGACGGCGGGCGTACGCTCGGGCCGCCCGTTCCGGGCGACTGAACCGGGGGATGGACCCATGAACCTGACGAAGCGGTTGGCGGCCGAGTTCCTCGGCACGCTGTGGCTGGTGCTGGGCGGTTGCGGCAGCGCGGTGCTGGCGGCCAAGTTCGGCGGCGAAGGCAACCCGCTGGGCATCGGCCTGCTCGGCGTGTCCCTGGCCTTCGGCCTGAGCGTGCTCACCGGCGCGTACGCGCTGGGGCACATCTCCGGCGGCCACTTCAATCCGGCGGTGAGCCTGGGCCTGTGGGCCGGCGGCCGCTTCCCGGCGCGCGAGCTGCTGCCCTACGTGGCGGCGCAGGTGCTGGGAGCCATCGCCGCGGGCTTCATCCTGCTGCAGATCGCCCAGGGCGGCGGGGGCTTCGCCATCGATCCGACCCAGCCCGGCGCCTTCGCCAGCAACGGCTACGGCGTGCTGTCGCCGGGCGGCTACACCCTGGGCTCGGCCTTCGTCGCCGAACTGGTGCTCACCGCGTTCTTCCTGGTCGTGATCCTGGGGTCCACCCACGGCCGCGCACCGGTGGGCTTCGCGCCCATCGCCATCGGCCTGGCGCTGACCCTGATCCACCTGATCAGCATCCCGGTGACCAACACCTCGGTGAACCCGGCGCGCTCGACCGGGGTGGCGCTGTTCGCCGGCCCGGGGGCGCTCGGGCAGCTGTGGCTGTTCTGGCTGGCGCCGCTGGCCGGCGGCGCGCTGGGCGGTGTCGTCTACGCATGGCTGCGGCGCAGCGACGAGTAGCAGGCCCGGGGCGGCGGCCGGGTCGCCACCCCATCTCAGCCCGACCTGCGACGCACGGCGCACGGCCACGCCAAACCGGAGTAGGATGTTGCGATGCAACACCCCGACCCGAAGCGTGGCCCCTCCATGCTCTACCAGCTGCACGAACTCAACCGCGCGATGATGGCCCCGTGGGTCCATCTGGCCGAGGCCAATTCGCGCATCTTCTCCGACCCGTCCAGCTGGGTGTCGGCCCTGCCCGGCGCCGAGCGCATCGCCGCCGGCAACGAGCTGATGCACCGCCTGGGCAAGGACTACGAGAAGCCGCCCTGGAACATCCACGAGGTCGAGGTCGACGGCCGCACCGTCCCGGTGCTGGAGCAGGAGGTGGCGCGCAAGCCGTTCTGCCGCCTGGTGCGCTTCAAGCGCTACAGCGACGACGAGGCCAGCATCGCCGCGCTCAAGGACGACCCGCCGGTGCTTGTGGTCGCGCCGCTGTCGGGCCACCACGCCACGCTGCTGCGCGACACCGTGCGCACGCTGCTGCGCGACCACAAGGTGTACGTCACCGACTGGATCGACGCGCGCATGGTGCCGGTGGCCGAGGGCGCGTTCGGGCTGGACGACTACGTGGCCTACATCGAGGAATTCATCCGCCGCATCGGCGCGGCCGGGCTGCACGTGATCAGCGTGTGCCAGCCGACGGTGCCGGTGCTGGCCGCCGTCTCGCTGATGGCCGCGCGCGGCGAGCCGGTGCCGCGCTCGCTGGTGATGATGGGCGGGCCGATCGACGCGCGCCGCAGCCCCACCGCGGTCAACAACCTGGCCACGCGCAACCCGCTTTCGTGGTTCGAGAACAACGTCATCCACACGGTGCCTGCGCCCTACCCGGGCCAGGGCCGGGCGGTGTACCCGGGCTTCCTGCAGCACGCCGGCTTCATCGCCATGAACCCCAGCCGCCACTTCATGTCGCACTGGGACTTCTACTCCAACCTGGTCAAGGGCGACCTGCAGGACGCCGACGCGCACCGCAGGTTCTACGACGAGTACAACGCGGTGCTGGACATGCCCGCCGAGTACTACCTGGACACCATCCACGCGGTGTTCCAGCAGTTCCTGCTGCCGCGCGGCAAGTGGAAGGTCAACGGCGAGCTGGTCAGGCCTTCGGCGATCAAGGGCACCGCGCTGATGACCATCGAAGGCGAGCTGGACGACATCTCCGGGCCCGGCCAGACCCGCGCCGCGCACGACCTGTGCACCGGCATCCCCAAGGGGCGGCAGAAGCACCTGACGGTGGAGGGCGCCGGCCACTACGGCATCTTCAGCGGCCGCCGCTGGCGCGAGAAGGTCTACCCGCAGGTGCGGGAGTTCATCGCCCGGCACGACGGCTGAGGCCGCCGGCCCCGCGCGCGTGAAGAGCCCCGCCCCGCGCGGGGCTTTTCGTTCCGCCCTGCGCGGCGGCGGCGCGAAGGTCGGGCGCTGCCCGCGGCATGCGCGCGCGGCAGCAGTCCGCCGCTGCCTTCCACCCGCGACCGCAACGCACCGGCAGCAGGAACGGCGGCGGTGCGCACGGCAGCCCGCCGACAGGCGGACGCAGGCGGCCGTGGCGGCCCTTGGCGCCCGCGGGGAAGGCCGCCAGAATCGCGGCATCCTGCCGCCGGACAACGACATGCCCCTGCGCCCCGCCCTGCTCGCCTGCGCCCTCGCGCTCGTCCCCGTCCTGGCCGGCGCGCAGCCGCCGTATCGCGGCATGCAAGAGATCCTGGCGGACTCCGCGGCATCCGACTGGCGCGGCCTGGACCCGGAGCGCACGCTGTACCTGGAACTGGATGCCGGCCGCGTGGTGATCGAACTGGCACCGGGCTTCGCGCCGGAGCACGTGGCCAACATCCGCACGCTGGCGCGCGAGGGTTTCTGGGACGGTACCAGCATCTACCGCGTGCAGGACAACTTCGTGGCCCAGTTCGGCGACGCCGAGGCCGACGATCCCGCCAAGGCCCGGCCGCTGGGCTCGGCCCGGCGCAGGCTGCCGGCCGAATTCGAGCGCAACACCGGCGGCCTGGCCTTCGAGCCGCTGCCCGATGCCGACGGCTGGGCGCCGCAGGCCGGCTTCGTCGACGGCTTCCCCGCCGGGCGCGACCCGCGCGCGGGCAAGGCCTGGCTGGCGCACTGCTACGGCGCGGTGGGCGCCGGCCGCGGCATGGAGGCCGACAGCAGCACCGGCGCCGAGCTGTACGTGGTCATCGGCCAGTCGCCGCGGCAGCTGGACCGCAACATCACCCTGGTCGGCCGCGTCGTGCAGGGCATGGAACTGCTCAGCGCCCTGCCCCGCGGCCCCGAGCCGATGGGCTTCCACACCGACCCGGCGCGGCGCACCCCGATCCGCGCCGTGCGCCTGGCCAGCACGGTGCCGGAGGCCGAACGCAGCCGCCTGCAGGTGCTGCGCACCGACACCGCGACCTTCCGCGACCTCGTCGAGTCCCGCCGCAACCGCCGCGACGGGTTCTACAAGCGCCCGGCCGGCCACATCGACCTGTGCAACGTGCCGCTGCCCGTGCGCGCGGCGCCGGCCGGCTGAGGCCCGCACCGCACCGGCTTGACGCGCCGGGGCCGGCCTGATATTTAGCAATTAAGTTAATTATCGAAACGGCAATCCATGGCGGTCGACCGCATCTTCGACGCACTGGCCTCCCGCCCCCGGCGCGAGATCCTGGCCTACCTCTCGGCGCAGGAACTGACCGCCGGCGAGATCGGCGCGCGCTTTTCCATGAGCGCCCCGGCCATCTCGCGCCACCTGTCGGTGCTCGAGGCCGCCGGCCTGGTGGCCAGCGAGAAGCGCGGCCAGTACGTGTTCTACCGGCTGGTGCCGGACAACCTGGTCAACACCCTCACCGGCTTCGCCTTCGAGATCTGCCCGACCGCCGGGCCGCTCAGGCGCGAGGCCAGGGCGCGCGCGAAGACGCCGGCGCGCGCGCCCCGTCCACCCCGGCCGCGCTGACACGCAAGGAGCCGCCATGAGCCGCCATCCCGACGCCGTTGCAGGATTTCCCAGCGCCCGCATCCGGCCGTCCGGCGGCGGCCTGCCGGTGGAGGTGGTGCTGCTGGCGCAGCTGGGCCACGGCGCGGGCGACCGGCTGCACCGCGAGGCCGGACAGCGCCAGCGCGGGCACGCCGGGTTCGTCGATGCGCTGGACGAGCCCTCGGTGCGGGTGGCCGCGCCCGACTTCGCCGCCGGCGAGCGCAGCGCGCTGTACACCTTCGCCGTCGGCCCGGGCGGCCATCCTTTCCACCGCCATGCGGGCCACCGCGTGTTCACCGCGGTCAGCGGCAGCGGCGGCGCGCTGCTGCGCTTCGCCATGGTTCCCGACGCGCAGCTCGCGCAGGACCCGGCCCGCTTCGCCGCCGCGCTGCACCACGTCGAGATCCCGCCCGACTGCCTGTTCACCGTGCGCTTCGGCGGCGGCACCTGGCACCAGTTCGCGCCGCTGCGGGCCGGCTCGCCGCACCCGGTGCTGTTCGCCCTGTCCTGCCACACCGACGAGCTCGGCGGCCTCGAAACCGGCGCGTTGCGCGCGCAGGTGCTGGCCGGGCACGCCGACATCGCCACCCTGACCGAGACGCTGCCGGCGCCGGTGCAGGCGTGGCTGGCGGCCCATCCGCCGCGGCGCGCCGACGTGCCGACCGTCCGGCTGTCGCTGCATGCGGCGCCGGGCAGCCAGCGGCAACGCCTGTGCGCGGGCGTGCGCGCGTTCGCCGGCCGCCTGCGGGGCCGGCTGCCCGCGGGCGACGGCTACGTGGAAGGACGGGCGCCGCGCGTGCGGGCGCTGGCCACGCCCCCGGACGGCTCGCTGCTGCACGCGGAGCTGCCCGGCTTCCACCACCAGGACACCTTCGTGCTGCGGCTGCACGGGCAGGCCGGGGGCGACGCCGCGCTGCTGCTGTCGGAACTGCTGGACGGCTTCCTCCACTACCGTCCGCCCGGCGTGACCCGGCTGATGCGCCTGCGCAACCTGCTGGTGCGGCCGCTGCGCCTGCGCACCTCGCCGCTGGGCTGCCCGGTGTCTTCCCTGCTTTCCGGCGACCGCAGCCGCCTGTTCGCCGGCCGCCATCCGGTGCTGGCGCAACAGGTGGACCGCGAAGGCCGCCGCGCGCAGGTGATCCTCGGCGCGGACGACCGCCACCTCGCCTTCCGTTCCTGCGTGGGGGTGCAGGTGGACGCGGACGGCGTCGAGATCAGCCTGGGCACCCGTGTCCGCTGCCACAACGCCTTCGGCCACGCCTACATGGGGCTGATCGCCGGCGTCCACCATGCCTACATCGTCCCGGCGATGCTGCGCATGGCCGCCGAGGCGCTGCCGCAGCGCCACGCGCGGCTGCTGCCCACCCGGGGCCTCTTCGCCTGAGCGGGCGCGCTCAGCGCGCGCGCTGGCTCACCGCGACGCTGCCGAGGATCAGGGCACCGGCCAGCAGCATCTTCGCGGTCACCGGCTCGCCCAGGAACAGCCAGGCGAACAGCGCGCCGAACAGCGGGATCAAATAGGCGACCACCGCCGTGCGCGGCGCGCCGATGCGCTGGATCAGCCGGTAATAGGGAATGAAGATCAGCCCGGTGCCCACCACGCCCAGGACCACGGCGCTGGCCCAGGCCGCGGACGAGGCCGGCTGCGCCGGCCACGCGGCCAGCGCCAGCGGCAGGACCAGCAGCGCGGCCACGCCCAGGGTCGCGCCGGCCGCCGCGGCGGGCGGCACGTCGCCCAGGTGCCGCTTCACCAGGTTCATGCCGATGCCGTAGCAGAACGCGGCCGCGGTGCCGGCCATCACTGCCGGCCCCAGCGGCAGGCCCGAGGCCTTGGCCGTGGCCAGCACCACCACGCCGGCGAACCCGGCCAGCAGGGCCAGCGCGCGGCGCACGCCGATGCGCTCGCCGAAGGCGGCGAACGCCACCAGCGCGGTGAACAGCACCGCCATCGCGTTGCAGATCGCGCCGATCGCCGCCGGTGCGCGCTGCGCGGCCCAGGCGAACAGCAGGAATGGCACGGCCGCGTTGATCACGCCGATCAGGGCGACCATCGGCCACCGCGGCAACGGCAGCTGCCGCCGCGCGCCCCACACGAACGGCAGCAGCACCAGCGCGCCGCAGGCCAGGCGCACGCCGACCAGCAGCTGCGGCCCCATCTCCGGCGCGGCCACGCGCATGAACAGGAACGAGCTGCCGAACACCGCGCCGACCAGCAGCAGCTGCAGCGGCGTGCGCCAGTCGGCAGCCGCGCGCCCGGCCCGTTGGTCGGCGTCGCGCGGGATGCACTGCTCGGTCTGTCCCATCGTTTCCTCTCCGTCGGTTGCCGTCCGCGGCCGGTGCATCGTGCCCCGGCCGCCGCCCCGCCGCCGGCCGTTTCCGGACATCGCACTGCATGGGCGGCGCGCACAGCTTCGGCGCCGCGCCCGGCGTCCACAAGCGCGTAGTATCGCGGCAAGCCACAAATCCGGTTCATGCCTGATGAAGCTGCGACCCGCCCTGCTGCCCGCCCTCGGCGTTTTCGTCGCCGCCGCGCGGCACCAGAACTTCGCCCACGCCGCCGGCGAACTGCATCTGACGGCGAGCGCGGTCAGCCACCACATCCGCAAGCTGGAAGCGCTGCTCGGCACCACCCTGTTCCATCGCCACGCGCGCGGGGTCAGGCTGACGGTCGAGGGCCGGCAGCTGGCGGATGCGGCAGGCGCGGCCCTGGACGACATCGCGGCGGTGGCCGGCAACCTGCGCCCGGACCCGGACGCGGCGCCCCTCCGGGTCACCACGCTGCGCTCGCTCTCCTACTGCTGGCTGCTGCCGCGCCTGCCGCGATTCTGCCAGGCCCATCCGCACGTGCGCCTGGACATCCAGACCGACAGCGCGTTCTCGCGCTTCGAGGAAGGCGGCCCCGACCTGGGCGTGCGCTACGGCGAGGGCCAGTGGCCCGGACTGCATGCCCACCACCTGATGGACGACGAGCTGTTCCCGGTCGCCTCGCCGGCGCTGGTCCAGCGCGCGCGCATCGCCGGGCCCCGCGACATCGCCGGCCTGCCCCTGCTCAGCGACCTGTCGCCGCAGAGCTGGCGCGACTGGTTCCGGGCCGCGGGCGCACGCGTGCAGTTGCCGCCCATGCACACCTTCAACGACAGCACCGACGTGATGCGCGCGGCGGTCTACGGCATCGGCGCGGCGCTCGCGCGCAAGCACATCGCCGAGCCCTACCTGCGGCAGTACGAACTCGTGCGGCTGCCCGGCCCGGCACTGAAGGCGCGCTTCGCCTACTACATCGTCTACCCGGCCCATCGTCCGCCGAGCCCCGCCGCGACCCTTTTCATCGACTGGCTCAAGCGGGAGGCGGTGGACGAGCGCACCCCCACCCCGTCGCGCGCGGGACGCGCCCGGCCGCGCGGCCGGGCATGACGGGCCAGGCGCGGCGATGTCCTCACCCGGCTTTTATGGCGGCGGCGGCAGGCTGTCGCCGAGCCCACACGGAACCCCGCCCATGCCCCAGCTCCGCATCCGCATCATCGGCAGCGAGGACGACCTGCGCGCCGTGGCCGACCTGCTGCAGAGCATCGAGGGCATCGAGCACGTGGAGGAAGTAGCCGACCTGATGCCGCGGATGGACGACGAGGATTCCAGCTCGGCCGGCCTGTCGGACGACATCGGCCCCGGCGCGCACGACCTGGAGATCGACGCGCCCAACGCCTACACCGCCCGGCGCGTGCGCCAGGCCGTGGAGGAGCTGGCCTACCGGCTGGGGCTGGTGGTGGAGTTCGAGCACGACGGGGAGTGGGGCGGCGAGGACGAGGCCGACACCCCCTGATCCTGCCGGCGCGATGCCGGCAACGCGCCCGCCCCTCGCGCCGGGGCCGGCGCCTTCAGAAGCTGGCGCCGTCCACCGGCACGATCCGCAGCGCGGCCAGGTCCACGTCCGGCAGGCAGCGCACGTTCACCGCCACGGTCCGGGCGCCGCTGCGCGGATCCACGCCTTCGCTGAAGGGCGCGATGCCGCACGCGGTGCAGTGGTGGTGTTCGATCTGCTGGCGGTTGAAGCGGTAGGTGGCCACGTCGGCCTCCAGCGAAG
>DASRYN010000026.1:0-10671 GCA_035687185.1 Pseudoxanthomonas sp.
TGACCGTGGTGTAGTTGAGTTCCGGCCAGCTCACGGCCGTAGTGCGGCTGATGCCGTTGGTGCGGTTGAACCCGTCGTAGCTGTAGGTGGCCACCGAGCCGCCATAGGTGTGCGTGGCCCGGTTGCCGCGTCCGCTGTACGTGTAGCCATGGCTGGCCATGGCCGTGGTGCGGTTGCTGCCAGTGCTGACCGTCAGCAGGTCGTTGGTGATCCACTGGTGCCGGGTCTTGTTGCCGTTGGCGTCCCATTCCAGCACTTGGTTGCCCGATGGCGAGGTTACCGCGGTCAGGCGGTTGAGGGCGTCGTAGCCATAAGCCTGGGTCAGGGTGGGGTTGACGAAGTGGGTCGTCTGGGTGGCCCGGTCGTTGGCGTCGTAGGTGCGCAGCAGGCTCTGGAGCGTCACCCCGCCGTTCATGGTGGTGATGCCGGTCAGCCGTCCGTCGCCCACGGTGTAGTTCTGGTCGTAGTAGTAGTTGCGGGTCAGGCCGCTGCCGTAGGTCCAGCCCGTGGCCGGGCCGAAGGGGTGGTACTGGGCGCCGGTAATGATGGTGCTTGTCGTGCCCCCGATGGTGGCCGTCATTCCGGTCAGCCTGCCGTGGGTGTAGGAGTAGCCCGTGGCCACTGCGCTGGGGTAGGTGATGGCACTCAGGCGGCCCACGGCATCGTAGGCATAGGTGGTGGCATGGCTGGTCGGAACGCCGCTGACGGTGATCGCCTCGGTGCGCTGGCGCAGGCGGCCATCGGGCTCGTAGGTGAAACCCGTGGTGGTGCCCGGGCTGCTGGCGCTGCAGATCCTTCCCTTGCCGTTGGTGCAGGTGTCGTAGGCGTAGCTCAGTACTTGCGTTCCGACGGTGGCGCTTGTCAGGCGTCCGACGGAATCATAGGCATAATCGGTCGCACCGCCCCCAGAACGGATCATCTGGGTCATCTGGCCCTTGGCATTGTGGGTGAACGTCATCGTGCCCGTCTCGGGGCTGGTCCGACTCCACAGTTGACCCAGGCCATCGTAGGCATACGTCGTGACGTTGCCGCGCGGGTCGCTGACCCGGGTCAGGTTATCGGCCGCGTCGTATCCATACTCGGCCAGCCCGTTCAGCGGATCCTTGGACTGGATGAGCCGGTCCAGGATGTCGTAGGTGCGCGTGGTGACCTTGCCCAGGGAATCGGTGAGGGTCTTGATGTTGCCATTCGGGTCGTAGGTGTACCTGAGGTTCTGGCCGTTGTTGCCCCGCACCGCCCTGACCCGGCTGAGTTCGTCGTAGTCGATGTAGGACCTGCCGGTCAGCCCCTCCGTGGTCCCGAGCGTCGGGACGGTGGACGATGCGCCGATGCGCTCCACGGTGATGTTCGAGGCCAGGTCCCGGGTCAGCAGGCGATAGGGATACAGGCCCGAGCCATTGACCTCGTACTCGGCCATGAGCCGGCGCGCGGCATCGTAGATGTACTTTCGCTGCACGCCATCGGGGCGGGTGACGGAATCCAGCAACCCCGAGGCGGCATACGCATACGTCGTGTCCGCCGCTGAACTTCCATTCGGGAAGGTCCGTACCCGCGTCACGCGACCACGGGCATCGTAGAGATACTCCGTCGCCTCGCCGTTGGCGCCGGTCACCCGGCCCGGTTGCCCCAGGCCATTGAAGTTCTGGTAGGTGACCGTATGCCCGAGCCGGTTGCTGACCGACTGCAGCTCGCCCTTGTCGGTGTAGGTGTAGGTCACCTTGTCGACCGGCCCCTCCACGACCATGGTCTTGACCAGGCCGTTGCCGTGCAGGGTGTAGCTGTAGGTGGTGGTCCTGGTCTGGTTGGCCACTCCGATGCTGCTCAGATTGCGCTCCGAGATCGACGCCACCCGCCCGTTGGTCGTGTAGGTGTACGTGCGCTCCCATTGGTTTGGGAGCGTCTGCTTGAGCAGCCGGTTTTTCGGGGCGGTGTCCCAGGTGTTGGTTGTCGTGCGTATCAAGGGGGTGCCGATTGCCTCGGTGGTGATGAGCAATTGCCCGTAACTGTTGCTGTTGAAGTTGCTGACCCGGCCGTTGTTGTCTATCTCCTGCGCGACCCGGCCCGTCGGCTCGACGAATGCCCGCAGGCTCACCGTCGCCAGGCAGTGCGCGCTGGCATGCCCTTCTATCCTGGTAATCCTTCCCGAGTTGAGGGTATAGGTCGCCTGCTTGCCTAGGGGGTTGGTTTCAACCACCTTGGTGATGTTTCCGGTGCTGTCAGTCGTGTAGGCATACTCGTACTTGTCCACGCCGCCCGCATGGACCCCTTGGGTCACACGCGAACCCGTATAGGTAAACGTCGAATACCGAACTCCGTTGTAGGACACTCCGGTCAATACCCGACTCAGGTGAACGTTGTCTTCAAGGTGATACGTCACGACTGTCGATGGGGAACCCGGGTAGGTCACCTTGGTTTCCGTAGGCGTCTCTGTCAGGAGATAGACTCCGCCTGCCGGATCGGTCATCGACGACAGCTTTCCGGAGGACCAGGTGAACTGCACGCTGCGCCCATTGCTATGCGTCACGCTCTGCAGATATGTGCCCGTCGTGTCGTACGCGTAAGTCCAATGGATGCCTTGGGGATTGGTTTCCTTGGTGATGAAGCCGTTTCCGGAGTAATTTTCGAGGGACTCGCCATCGGCCCGGAGAGTCCACCCACTGCTGAAGCTACCATCCAGCTTGTACATGCCGTTTGGATCGTTGGAGGCGGACGATGTGAATACCTCCCGGACAGCGCCATCGGGCCGGAGCGCAAACACCAGTTTCAATATCTTGCCCGAGTACTGGCAAGAACTGCCCGGCGCCGGCACGCATCGGGTGCCATCCGTGAAGTGGAAGATCAGCTTCTTGTCGAAGTTGGTCAGGAAGTTCTGGCCGAAAAGCCCGCGCTGCGCGGATCGCCCGTTCCAAGCAAGCCGCGCGTAAAGCCCCATTTCCCCGGGAGTTTCAAAGAGGTGACTGACCTCGATCTTGTTCCCGGTGGACATGATGACCGGATTCCCGGAACACCCATCGCCCCCCTCGGCTGCGCCATGCGCATTGGAGTTGGGAATATAAGGACGCTGAGCAGGCATGGAGTACACGGGCTGAGCAAGCTGATCCTGCAGGAACGGCCGATAGGAATACATGCCGTGGATGCTTTCAGTGCTCGGTGGCCTGACCCCCCATACGGTTACCGTCAGGTTGGCGGCCGTGGGTGGGGAGGCCTTCACTTGCACAGTGTCCAGCGTGGTAGTTGGCATGGATTGCGCCAAGGCAAGGCCAGACACGCAGGCCACTACCATGGCCGAAGACGCCGCCAAGCCCATATTCCAAATCCGGACACGCATGAGGCTCATTCCTTGACAGGGGTCACAGGTAAGCCTATCGGCTTCAAACCCTCAGGAGCCTGCGGGAATACTGCATCCACTTGTAGGAAATTTCCTGCTCTCCATGGTTGCTGCCACGACACACCCGCGACGACCACGTCTTCGCGGCGTCGGGGTTATGGCTTCGGTGAGCGAGGTTTCGTCACGATGCCGGAAGTCGGTTGCCGCCGCTTCCGAAGTCACCCGAAATCCGGCGCTGTCGCTGTAGCAGATACGCAGGGGTCCCCGGGGCCTCAGGGCGACGCCGCCTTCGCAGCGCTGCCGAAGTCGCCCTCGGCCTCGGCGGCCAGCCACGCGAACACCGCCCACGCGGCGACGTTCTGGGCCAGCGCCGCCGGGTCGATCTTGTCCAGGGTGTCGTCGGCGGTGTGGTGCAGGTGGAAGTAGTCGCTGCCGTCCTGCGCCAGCCAGGCCCAGGTCACGCCGCGCGCCGAGAGCGGGCCGATGTCCGGGCCGGGGCCGCCCTTGCCGGGCGCGTATTCGATGCCCAGCGGCGCGAGCGCCTGCGCGATCTGTTGCGTGGCCGCGCGCGCGTGCTCCGGCGCGCCGGTGTTGAAGGCGTAGATGCGGCCGGCGCCGAAGTCGCTCTCCGCCGCCAGGATGTGGCGGGCGGCCTCGGCGGCGTGGCGCTCGGCGTAGGCCTTGCCGCCGAGCAGGCCCTGTTCCTCGTTGGCATAGGCCACCACGCGGATGCTGCGCGCCGGGCGTTGCGGCATCTGCTTGAGCAGGCGCGCGGCCGCCATGGTGATGCCGATGCCGGCGGCGTCGTCCACCGCGCCGGTGCCCAGGTCCCAGGAGTCCAGGTGCGCGCCGAGCAGCACCACTTCCTCGGGACGGCTGCGGCCGGTGATCTCGCCGATCACGTTGTGCGAGGTGTACTGGCCGTCCCAGCCGCAGTCCAGCGCCAGGCGCACGCGCACCGGGCCGCGGGCGAGCAGGCGCGCCAGCTGGTCGGCGTCGGGGTTGCTGAGCGCGGCCGACGGCACGGGCGAGAGCCCTTCGTCGAAGCGGGTGATGCCGGTGTGCGGCACGCGGTGGCTGTCGGTGCCGGCCGAGCGCATCAGGAAGCCGGCCGCGCCCTTGCGGATGGCCAGCGACGGCCCGCGCGAGCGCACCGCGCCGCTGTCGCGGTAGCCGCTGCCGTCGCGCGCGGCGCGCATGCGCAGGTCGACGAAGGCGATCTTGCCCGCCAGCGCGCCCTCCGGCGCGGCCTCGAGCGCGGCCAGGTCGGGGAAGCGCACCACCTCGGCCTCCACCGTGCCGCCCGGGCTGCCGCCCAGCGCGGTCACCGCCAGCGGCTGCGCGTGCGGGCCCAGCACCGCGGCGCTCTCGCTGCGGCGCTCCCACCTGGGGAAGGTGACCGGCTCGGTCCACACGCGGTCGAAGCCCAGCTCGCGGAACTTGGCCTGGGCCCAGGCCACCGCGCGCGCGTCGGCCTCGCTGCCGGCCAGGCGCGGGCCGACCTCGGTGGTCAGGGACTCGGTCACCTTCCAGCCGGTGTCGTCGGCGAGCGCGCGCTCGCGCAGCTGCGCGGCGGCCTCCAGCGCGGACGGCGGGATGCGGGTCGCCGGCGGCGCGGCGTGCGCGCAGGCGGCGAACAGGGCGGTGGCGAGCAGGGCGAGGCGGCGCATGCGGACTCCGGCGGATCGAAACCGGGGAGCCTAGCAAAGCGCCGAGCGCCGCTCCCGTGCATCTGGTCACGGGAGCGGCGATGACGGCGGAGTCAGCGCTTGAGCGAGTCGCGGATCTCGCGCAGCAGCAGCACTTCCTCGGTGGGCGCGGCCGGGGCCGGCTCCTCCTGCCTGCGCGACATGCGGTTGATGGCCTTGACCACCAGGAAGATGGCGAAGGCGACGATGACGAACTGGATCACGGTGTTGAGGAACTCGCCGATGCCGATGGCCACCGCGGGCACTTCGTTGCCGGCGGCATCGACCGTGGCCTCGCGCAACGTCCAGGCCCAGCGCGAGAAGTCCACCCCGCCGATCAGCAGGCCGATCGGCGGCATGATGACCTTGTCCACGAGCGCGGTGACGATCTTGCCGAACGCGGCGCCGATGACCACGCCCACGGCGAGGTCCACGACGTTGCCGCGCATCGCGAATTCCTTGAATTCGCTGATCATGCCCATGCCTGTCTCCTTTCTGGTGCAGGGGTCGCACCCGGCGCGGGTGCGGCACTAGCCTAACGCCGCGGCCGGGCTCAGGCCACGCGGCCGCGCAGCACCGCCACGCCCTCCAGGCGCGCCTCGAAGCGCTCGCCGGGCCGCAGTGCGGCCACGCCCGCCGGCGTGCCCATGAACACCAGGTCCCCGGCGCGCAGCGCGTACAGGCGCGAGAGCTCGTGCAGGATCTCCGGCACGTCCCAGATCAGGTCCGACAGCGGCGCGCGCTGGCGCAGCCGCCCGTCCACCTCGAGTTCGAGCATGCGCGCCCCGAGCGCGCCGGCCTCGGCGGCCGGGACCAGCTCGCCCACCGGCGCGGAGTGGTCGAAGCCCTTGGCCGTGTCCCAGGGCAGGCCCTTGGCCTTGGCCGCGGCCTGAAGGTCGCGGCGGGTGAGGTCCAGGCCGACGGTGTAGCCGAACACCAGCGCCTGGGCCTGCTCCACCGGCAGCACCCCCGGCGGCGCGTCGCGGCCGATGGCCACGACCAGCTCCACTTCGTGGTGCAGGTCGGAGGTGGCGGGCGGATAGGGCACGACCCCGTCGGTGACCACGGCGTCGGCCGGCTTCATGAAGAACACCGGGGTGCCGCGCTCGGCCCGGGAGGCCGGCGCCGCGGCGCCCATCTCGCGCGCGTGCTCGGCGAAGTTGCGGCCCACGCAGTAGATGCGGCGCACGGGGAAGGTGCCGCCGCCGCGCACCGGCACGCGCGGCGCGGGCGGGGCGGGAATCACGTCGGTCATCGGTTCGGTCCGGCCCGGGAAGGGCCGCACAGTCTACGCGCTGCGCGCGGCAGGCCTCAGCGCGACGCCGGCAGGGCCGGCTTGCGCAGCACGCGGTACTCGGCGTCGACCACGCGCGCGCCGGCCCGCGCCGGCGCGTTCGCGCCGCGGTTGCGCAGCAGCTTCCACGCCAGCCCGCCGGCCACCATCGCCGCGCCGACGAACACGCTGACGAACACCAGCACGGCCAGCAGCGCCAGCCCCACCAGGCCCAGGGCCAGGCGCAGCAGCGGCGCGCGCGGCTTGCGCGGCGCGAACAGGGTGTGCAGGGACGCGGTATCGAAGCGGAACGAACGGAATTGCATGGGGACTTGCCGTGCCAGAATGGCGGTGGCCGGCAGTATCGGCCGGATGCTCCCCGAGGATGTGATGACTTCGTTAAACGACGCCCCGCTGGTCAGCCTGGAGGCGGTGCCCGAGGGCGGCCTGGTGGCGGTGGAGGCGATGCTGGGCGGCGCGCCCGAATCGCTGGTGCTGCACCGCGCCGGCGGCGGCGTGCGCGCCTGGCTCAACGTCTGCCCCCACGCCGGGCGCCGCCTGGACTGGGCGCCGGGCCAGTTCCTGCTCAGCCGCGAAGGCCTGCTGGTGTGCGCCGCGCACGGGGCCGCCTTCGACCTGGGGGATGGCCAGTGCGTCTCCGGGCCCTGCCGCGGCGATGGCCTGCGCGCGGTCGCGGTGGAGGTGCGCGACGGCCAGGTGTGGCTGGCCGGCGGCGCCTGAGCCGGCCGCTCAGCGGCCCCAGAACATCAGGTTGACCACGCCCACCGCGATCACCGCGTAGATCAGCGACATCGGGCCGCCGACCCGCCACATCTGCCGCGAGCTGTAGCCGGCCGGGCCGGTGATCATCGAGATCACCGGGTTGGAGGCGGTCATCAGGTTGTTGGAGGCCGACAGCGCGGCGATCAGCGCGAACGCGGTCGGGTCGCCGCCCACCGCCAGCGCCAGGTTGATGGCGATGGGCACCATGACGATGGTCGCGCCCACGTGGCTGATCACCAGCGAGAAGCCGGTGGTCAGCAGGGCCACCACGATCTCCAGCGCCCACGGCGGCGTGCCCTGCGGCAGCCGGTCCAGGGTGTTGCCGGCCACCCATGCGGCCGCGCCGCTGCTGTCCATGGCCCAGCCCAGCGGGATCAGCCCGGCGGTGAGGAACACCGTCTTCCAGTTGATGGCGGCGTAGGCCTCGTCCATCTTCAGCACCCCGGCCAGCAGCATGCCTGCCACGCCGGTCATCAGGGTCAGCGCCACCGGCAGCTTGCCGGTCAGCGCGATGACGATGGTCACGGCGAAGATCGCCATGGCGATCTTGAACTTGTGCGGGCGCTGCTCGCCCTTGGGGTAGTCGGTGACGACGGCGAAGTCGCGGCTCTCGGCCGCGCGCGCCAGGTCCTGCCAGAAGCTGTGGAACACCAGCATGTCGCCGGCGCGCAGCGCCACCGAGCGCACGTCGTCGCGGATCACCTGCTTGTCGCGGTTGATCGCCAGCAGGCTGATCCCGGCGCTGTGGCGCAGGCGGAGCTCGCGCGCGCTCTTGCCGATGTAGCGCGAGGTCGGCGGCACCACCGCCTCGGAGATGCCCGCGCGCGCCGGGTTGAACAGGTCGCCCAGGTTGCGCAGCCGCGAGGACATGCGCAGGAACTGGTTCTGCGCGAAGTCGGCCACCTGCTGCCGCGGGCCCATCGCGCCGATCACGCTGCCCACCCAGATGCGCATGTCCGCCGGCGGCGCCAGGCGGGTGTCGTTGCCGGTCTTGAGCGCCAGCAGCAGCGGCGCGTCGTGCAGCGACTCGGCCTCGGCCACGGTCATGCCCACCAGCGGGCTCTCGGCGGTGACGGTCAGCTCGAACACGTCGCCGTCGATGCCGTAGGTGCGGGCGAAGTAGCTCTCGGTGCGCGCGGGGGTGACGTTCTCGCCGCCGGCCTCGGCCTCGACCTGCGCCAGCTTGCGGTTGCCGTAGAAGCGGAAGTACAGCAGCGAGGCGGCCAGCAGGGCGATGCCCACCGGCGCCGGCGCGAACATCGGCAGCTGCTCCAGCGTGGCCATGCCCGAGGGCAGGTTGTTGTTGGCCGACACCAGCAGGTCGTTGAGCAGGATCAGCGGCGAATTGCCCACCATGGTCAGCGCCGCGCCCATGACGATGGCCGCGGCGATGGGCAGCAGCAGCCGCGACAGCGCCATGCCGGTGCGCGAGGACAGCCGCGCGGCCACCGGCAAGTACAGCGCCATCACCGACGGGTTCTGCATGAAGGAGGAGTTGATGCCGGCGATCACGCTGGTCATCAGCAGCAGCCGCTGCTCGATGCCGTGGCCGCGGCGCAGCAGCCAGCTGGCCAGGCGGTTGAGCGCGCCGGTGCGGTCCAGCCCGGCGCCGAGGATCATGGTGGCCATGATGCTGATCACCGCGTTGCCGGAGAAGCCGCTGAAGATCTCCTCCGGCGCGATCAGCCCGGTGATGCCCAGCACCACCAGCACCACCAGCGCCACCAGGTCGGCGCGGATGCGCTCGAACAGGAACATCGCCATCGTGAACCCGACCAGGCCCAGCACCAGGCGCATGTCGTTGGTCAGGGTCAGGCCGGATTCCATTGCGCGCCGCGGTTCCTTATGGCGTGGAGGAGGGGCGCCGGCCGCAGCCGGCGGGTGCGCCGCTGGCGTCGCGTTCGGGGCTCATGGCTCGGGCGAGTTTAGCTCCGGGGCATGGACGCGGTCATACAGCAGGTCCCAGACGCCGTGGCCCAGCTTCAGGCCGCGGCGCTCGAAATGGGTCTGCGGCCGCCATTCCGGGCGCGGCACGTGGCCGCGCGGGCCGGCGCGGTTGGCCAGGCCCGGCGTGGCGTCGAGCACGTCCCACATGTGCCCGGCGTAGTCCTCCCAGTCGGTGGCCAGGTGCAGGCGCCCGCCGACGCGCAGCTTGCGCGCCAGCAGCGCGGCGAACTCCGGCTGCACCAGCCGGCGCTTGTTGTGCCGCTTCTTGTGCCAGGGGTCGGGGAAGTAGATCCGCACCTCGTCCAGCGCGCCGTCGGCGATCTCGTTGCGCAGCACCTCCACCGCGTCGTGGTGGTACACGCGCACGTTGCCGCTGCCGTCCTGCGCCAGGGCGTTGAGCAGCCTGCCCACGCCGGGGGCGTGGACCTCGATGCCGACGTAGTCGCGCGACGGGTCCTGGCGCGCGGCGAAGCGCAGCGCCTCGCCGTTGCCGAAGCCGATCTCCAGCACCCTGGGCGCGGCGCGGCCGAAGGCCGCGTCCAGGTCGCGGGGCGCGCCCGCGTAGTCCAGGCCGAAGCGCGGCCAGCGCTCGTCGAAGGCGCGCTGCTGGGCCGGGGTGAAGCGCCCCTGGCGCAGCACGAAGCTGCGGATCTCGCGGCGGCCTTCCTCGACCGTATAGGGTTTTGCGGGCACTTTGCTCACGTCGATGTCGTCCGTACCGGGCAGCGCGGCTGCCCTCCAGGGCCGGGCCGCCGGGGCTCCGGCAAGGCCGGCCCGGCCCTCACGGCCCGCGGCCGGCGCCGGCGCGGCCGCGCGGCGCTCACCCGATCAGCCCGTCCACCGGCGAGGAGGCGCTGGCGTAGCGCTTGCGCGGGATGCGGCCGGCCAGGAAGGCCTCGCGCCCGGCCTCGACCGCCTTGCGCATCGCCGAGGCCATCAGCACCGGGTCCTTCGCGCCGGCGATGGCGGTGTTCATCAGCACGCCGTCGCAGCCCAGCTCCATGGCGATGGCCGCGTCGGACGCGGTGCCCACGCCGGCGTCGACCAGCACCGGCACCTTGGCGTTCTCGATGATCTCCAGCAGCGTGTAGCGGTTCTGGATGCCCAGGCCCGAGCCGATCGGCGCGGCCAGCGGCATCACCGCGCAGCAGCCGATCTGTTCCAGCTGGCGCGCCAGGATCGGGTCGTCGGAGGTGTAGACCATGACGTCGAAGCCGTCGGCCACCAGCAGCTCGGCGGCCTTGAGCGTCTGCACCACGTCCGGGTACAGGGTGCGCTGGTCGCCGAGCACCTCCAGCTTGACCAGGTTGCGGCCGTCCAGCAGTTCGCGCGCCAGCCGGCAGGTGCGCACCGCGTCCTCGGCGGTGTAGCAGCCGGCGGTGTTGGGGAGGATGGTGTAGCGCTCCGGCGGCAGCACGTCCAGCAGGTTGGGCTCGCCCGGCTGCTGGCCGATGTTGGTGCGGCGGATGGCGACGGTGACGATCTCGGCGCCGGCGGCCTCGGTGGCGCGGCGGGTCTCGTCGAGGTCCTTGAACTTGCCGGTGCCGGTGAGCAGGCGCGAATGGTAGGTCCGGCCGGCGATGACCAGCGGATCCCGTGGGGGCGTGTTGTCCATCGCGCGATTATGGCCCGGGGCGGCGCCCGGCGGGTAG
>DASRYN010000027.1:0-2757 GCA_035687185.1 Pseudoxanthomonas sp.
CCCTGCCCTGTAGGAGCCCGTCTTGCGGGCGACCCATGCGCGGTGGAACGCAGCGCGGCCCGGCCACGCGAGGTCGCCGGCAAGGCCGGCTCCTACAACACCGCCTGTAGGAGCCCGTCTTGCGGGCGACCCATGCGCGGCGGGAACGCGCGGCCCGGCCACGCGAGGTCACCGGCAAGGCCGGCTCCTGCGCACGCCTGCCGGGCGATCAGCCCGCGCGCAGGGCGGCCACGGCCGGCGCCACCTGGGCCTCGCGGCCCAGCGCACGTCCCACCCGCTCGAGCGCATCGGCCAGCGCGGCGGGCGCGTCGGCGCGCAGCGTCGCATGGCCCACCTTGCGCCCGTCGCGCGGCTGCTTGCCGTAGTCGTGCCAGTGCCCGCCGGCCTCGCCCAGCACCGGGCCGGCCTCGGGCATCCGCCCGATCCAGTTCAGCATGCACGCGTGGCCGCGCGCGTCGGTCGCGCCCAGCGGCAGGCCCAGCACCGCGCGCAGGTGGTTCTGGAACTGCGAGGTCTCCGCGCCTTCGATGGTCCAGTGCCCGGAGTTGTGCACGCGCGGCGCCAGTTCGTTGGCCAGCAGCTGCCCGTCGTGGCAGAACAGCTCCAGCGCGAACACGCCCACGTAGTCCAGGCGCTCGGCCAGGCGCCGCGCATGGGCGACGGCGCTTTCGGCCAGCGCCGGGGCCACCCGCGCCGGAGCCAGGCTGGCGGAGAGCACGCCGTCGACGTGCCAGTTCTCCGTCAGCGGCCAGGTGCGGAACTCGCCGTCGCGGCCGCGCACGGCCACCACGCTCAGCTCGCGCTCGAACGGCACGAAGGCCTCCACGATCAGCCCGACCGTGGCCGCCTGCGCGCCCAGCGCCGCCCAGGCGGCATCGGCGTCGGCCGGCGACTTGATCCGGAACTGGCCCTTGCCGTCGTAGCCCAGGCGCCGCGTCTTGAGGATGCAGGGCGTGCCCACCGCCGCCAGCGCGGCGTCCAGTTCGCCGCGGCTGGAGACCGCGGCGAACTCCGGCACCGGGATGCCCAGCTCGCGGAACAGGGTCTTCTCCGCCAGCCGGTCCTGGGCCACGGCCAGCGCGCGCGGGTTGGGGAACACCGGCACCCGCGCCGACAGCCACTCGGCGCTCTCGGCCGGGACGTTCTCGAAGTCGAACGTGGCCACGTCCACCTTGCCCGCGAACTCGGCCAGCGCGGCCTCGTCGCGGTAGTCGCCCACCAGCAGCGGCGCGAACTGGCCGGCGCAGGCGTCGGCGACGGTGTCCATCACCAGGAAGCGCAGCCCCAGCGGCGCACCGGAAAGCGCGAGCATGCGGGCCAGCTGCCCGCCTCCGAGGATGCCGACGGTGGTCATGCGGGGATGCGGGGGTCGTCGTGGGCCAGCACGTCGTCGGTCTGGCGCTGGCGGAAGGCGTCCAGCGCCTGGCCGATGGCGGGATGCTCGGCGGCCAGCAGTGCGGCGGCGAACAGCGCCGCGTTGGCGGCACCGGCGTTGCCGATGGCGAAGGTGGCCACGGGCACGCCGGCCGGCATCTGCACGATGGACAGCAGCGAGTCCATGCCGTTGAGCGCCTTGCTCTGCACCGGCACGCCCAGCACCGGCAACGGGGTCTTGGAGGCGAGCATGCCCGGCAGGTGGGCTGCACCGCCGGCGCCGGCGATGATGGCGCGCAGGCCGCGGCCGCGCGCGGTGGCGGCGTACTCGAACAGCACGTCCGGGGTGCGGTGCGCGGACACGACGCGGACCTCGTGCGGCACGCCCAGGGCTTCGAGCTTCTGCGCGGCGTGCTGCATCGTCTCCCAGTCGGAGCGCGATCCCATGACGATGCCGACCAGGGGTGCGGCGGGCGGAGTAGGCTGGGCTGGCATGGCCGTCCTCGGTGACAAGGCCGTATTCTAGCCGTCTTCCAACCGACCCGACCGGACATGGACCGCAAGCTGCTCGACCTGCTGTGCTCGCCCGACACCCGCCAGCCGCTGGCGCTGCTGGAGCCGCGCGGCCTGGAGGCGCTGAACCAGGCCATCGCCGCCGGCCAGGTCCTGCGCGGCGACGGCAGCCCGCAGCACGAGCCGCTGCGCGAGGCCCTGGTCACCCGCGACCGCCGCCACGTCTACCGCGTGGACGACGGCATCCCGGTGCTGCTGGTCGAGGAAGCCCTGGCCACCGCGCAGGTGCCCGGCTTCCCCGGCGCCTGAGCCCGCGTGGACGCGCCCCCGGTTCCGCCGCCCGCCGAGGCCGTGCTGGCCGACGTGCGCCGCGCCCTGGACGAGGACCTGGGCGGCGGCGACGTCACCGCCGCCCTGCTGCCGGACGTGGCCGAAGCCGCCTTCCTGCTGTGCAAGGAAGAGGCGGTGGTCGCCGGCCGGCCATGGTTCGACGCCTGCCACCGCGCGCTCGATCCGGCCGTGGCCATCGACTGGCGCGTGCAGGAAGGCCAGCGCGTGCCCGCCGGCACGGTCCTGGCCGTGCTGCACGGGCGCAGCCGCGCCCTGGTCAGCGCCGAGCGCACCGCGTTGAACTTCATGCAGACGCTCTCGGGCACGGCCACCGTCGCCGCGGCCTACGTGGCGGCCGTGCGCGGCACCGGCACGACCATCCTGGACACGCGCAAGACCCTGCCCGGGCTGCGCCTGGCGCAGAAGTACGCGGTGCGCGCCGGCGGCGCGGCCAACCACCGCATCGGCCTGTACGACGCGGTGATGCTCAAGGAGAACCACGTGCGCGTCGCCGGCTCGGTGGCTGCGGCCATCGCCGCC
>DASRYN010000028.1:0-2432 GCA_035687185.1 Pseudoxanthomonas sp.
GCGTTGCACCAGCGGCGCCAGCGGCCGTCGGCATCCTCCTCGCGCTCCAGCGCGTTCACCGGCTCGCGCAGCCCGGCCTCGTCCTGCGCGGGCACCGCCAGGCACCAGCCTTCCAGGACCAGCAGCTCCAGCGGCCGCGCCGGGCGCGGCCAGCGCGCCCGGGGCAGACGGTCGTCGCCGAGCTTGTCGAAGCGCGGCAGCGCGGGCGTGCGGCCGGCGCGGAGCGCGTCGATCGTGGCCAGTGCCAGCGGCACGTCGTGCGTGCCCGGCGGCCCGCGCACGGCCAGCAACGGGTGCACCCGCGTGGCGAGCGCGCGGTGCTGCGCGGCGGTGAGGTAGAAGTCGTCCAGCGACAGGGCCGCGGCCGGGACGCCGGCTGCCTGCGCCGCGGCCACCACCTGCGCGGCCAGCGTGCTCTTGCCGCTGCCCTGCAACCCGGCGATGCCGAGCACGCGCATCGGCGCGCCGGCACGCGCGCCGCCGGCGGCCAGCGCCATGCGCACCAGCGGGGCGGGGAATCCGTGCGCCTGCATCGCCATGGCGCCACAATACGCATCCCCGCCGCGCACGTGGAACCGCCATGACCGACCCGCTGTACGCCGAGGCCCTGGACACCTTCGCCCGGCTGCTGGACGAGGCCACGCGCAGCGGCATGCCCGACCCCAACGCCATGACCGTCGCCACCGCCAGCCCCGACGGCCGGCCGTCGGCACGGACGGTGCTGCTGAAGGCGTTCGATGCGCGCGGCTTCGTGTTCTACACCCACCTGGACAGCCCGAAGGGCCGCGACCTGCGCGGGAACCCGCGCGCGGCGCTGCTGTTCCTGTGGCGCGGGCTGCGCGAGGCGGGCGTGCAGGTGCGCATCGAGGGCGACGTGGCACAGGTGGAGGACGCCGAAGCCGACGCCTACTTCGCCAGCCGGCCGCGGATGAGCCAGCTCGGCGCCTGGGCCTCGCGGCAGTCGCACACGCTGGAGTCGCGCGAGGATTTCCATGCGCGACTGGCCGAGGTGGAGGCGCGCTTCGATGGGGGACCGGTGCCGCGACCGCCGGGCTGGAGCGGCTTCCGCGTGGCGCCGTCCTCGTTCGAGTTCTGGTACGGCGCCGGCTTCCGCCTGCACGAGCGCTGGTGCTACCGGCGCGGCGCGGATGGCCACTGGTCCCGGCGGATGCTGCAACCATGAGTGTCGGCGTGCGCCCGGCCACCGCCGCGGACGTGGCCGCCTGGGCCTCGATGCGCCACGCCCTGTGGCCGGAAGCTGGGGCCGACGCGCTCGCCGCCGAGGCCGATGCCTTGCTCGCCGCGCCGGACGCGGCCGCGTTCGTGGCCGATGCGGCGGGCGCGGTCGTGGGCATGGCCGAGGCCAGCCTGCGCCGCGACCACGTCAACGGTACGGAAAGCTCGCCCGTCGGTTTCCTGGAGGCGTGGTACGTGGCGCCCGGCTGGCGCGGTCGCGGCGTGGGCCGCGCGCTGCTGGCGGCGGTGGAGGCGTGGGCGCGCGCGCGCGGCTGCGCCGAGCTGGCATCCGACGCGCTGCTCGACAACGCGGCCAGCCACGCCGCGCACGCTGCCTGCGGCTTCGAGGAGACCGAGCGGGTGGTCTATTTCCGCAAGCGGGTGGGCTGATGGGGCCGCGGCGCATCGTCTGCCTGACCGAGGAGCCGACCGAAACCCTGTACGCGCTGGGCGAGCAGGACCGCATCGTCGGCATCAGCGGGTTTACCGTGCGCCCGCCGCAGGCCCGGCGCGAAAAGCCCAAGGTCAGCGCCTTCACCAGCGCGAAGATCGACGCGATCCTGGCGCTGAAGCCGGACCTGGCCATCGGCTTTTCCGACATCCAGGCCGACATCGCCGCCGAGCTCGTGCGCCGTGGCGTGGAGGTGTGGATCGCCAACCACCGCAGCGTGGACGGCATTCTCGACTACGTACGGCGGCTGGGCGCGCTGGTGGGCGCCGCGGCGCGCGCGCAGGCCTACGCCGGGGAACTGCAGCGCGGCCTGGATGCGGTCGCGCGGCGTGCGGCGGCGCTGCCGGCGCGGCCGAAGGTGTACTTCGAGGAATGGGACGAGCCGATCATCACCGGCATCGCCTGGGTGGCCGAGCTGGTGCGCATCGCCGGCGGCGAGGACGTGTTCCCCGAGCTGTCGGCCGAGCCGCTGGCGCGGGCGCGCATCCTGGCCGACGGCGCGCCGGTGCTGGCGCGCGCGCCGGACATCATCCTCGGCTCCTGGTGCGGCAAGAAGTTCCGCCCCGAGCAGGTGGCCGCGCGCGCAGGCTGGGATGCGATCCCGGCGGTGCGCGACGGCGAGCTGCACGAGATCAAGTCGCCGCTGATCCTGCAGCCCGGTCCGGCCGCGCTGACCGACGGCGTGGCCGCGATCGCGCGCATCGTCCAGGCCTGGGCCGCGCGGCGCGGATAGCGCCGCGGGCGC
>DASRYN010000029.1:0-4157 GCA_035687185.1 Pseudoxanthomonas sp.
CCCCCTGCCACTGGACGAACTGCTCGACGGCCAAGGCTCGGCCCAGGCCCTGCAGGCCGCCGGGTTCCGGCTCGAGGCACCGGCCGGTGGCATCGCCGATGTTTCCGCGAGCGAGCTGCCCGAGCCGCCTGCGCCAGCGGGCAGCCACCGCTGATCCAGGCACCCGGCCGCACCAGCGGCCGGCCGCTGTATCCGCCACGATCACGGGACGCAAACGCGACGGTGACAATCCAAGCCGCGCGCACCGCGGCAGCTGGCTGACGAAAGCGCGGCACATGGCACCGGCGGCAGCCGCCCGGAAGGGTCAGTCCTCCGACGCCCTGCCCTACGCCGCCTTGTCCCTGGCCTTCTTCCTGCTTGCGGATATGTCCAGGACCACGCAGAGAAAAAACACCACCAACCCGAGCGCCGAGGCGCCCAATGCGATCAACGTTGCCCGGGACATCCGCATACCTTCGGGGTTTTCATTACGGGGAAAGACTGCATAGCCGTTCGTGAAGCATGCCGCGGTGCGACGCGTCACCCGGCCCCACGACCCGCCCTCCAGGGCAACCCTGATGTCAGCCTCCTGGCTGGTCATCCTGAAATCGGCGATGTAGACCTTCCCGAGCCGCCTTAGCGTGCTGAAAGTAAACAGCATCATCGCGCCGGAGGTGCCCTCGATGATGTACCTGCGCCGTTCGAATACATTGCCCGCCTTGCGTGCATCGATCGCATGGATGGCAAAGACAGAATCCTTCGCCAGCGAGTCGATGTAGGCCTTGTCCAGCTGGGCTGCGGTGTAGACCAGGCTGCGGGTACCGGTCCTCTCCCACCACCCTCTCCCGGGGTCGGAGGGGGTCAATCGGCCAGGTTGATCCAGGTCGCCTTGATCTCGGTGTACTTGTCGAAGGCATGCAGCGACTTGTCGCGGCCGTTGCCGGACTGCTTGTAGCCGCCGAAGGGCGCGGTCATGTCGCCGCCGTCCCAGTAGTTCACCCACACGCTGCCGGCGCGCAGGCCGCGGGCGACGCGGTGGGCGCGGGCCAGGTTCGCGGTCCACACGCCGGCAGCCAGACCGTACTCGGTGTCGTTGGCGATGCGCAGCGCCTGCGCCTCGTCGTCGAACGGGATCACCGACAGCACCGGGCCGAAGATCTCCTCGCGGGAAATGGTGTGCTCCGGGCGCACCTCGTCGAACACGGTCGGTTCCACGTAGCAGCCGCCGTCCACCGGGGCGATGCGGTTGCCGCCCAGGGCCAGCTTCGCGCCCTCGGCCTGGCCCTTGGCGATGTAGTCCAGCACCCGCTTGGTCTGGGTCTCGTCAACCAGCGCGCCCATCGGGGCGCCGGGCTCCAGCGGGTGGCGCGGCTGCATCTTCCTGCCGGCCTCGACCACGCGGGCGACGAACTCGTCCTTGATCGAACGCTCCACCAGCAGACGCGAGGCCGCGGTGCAGACCTCGCCCTGGTTGTAGAAGATGCCCGTCGCCGCGGCCTCGGCGGCCCTGGCCAGGTCCGGCGCGTCGGCGAACACGAGGTTCGGGCTCTTGCCGCCGCACTCCATGTAGGCGCGCTTCATGTTGGACAGGCCGGCGCACTGCAGCAGGCGCTTGCCCACCGCGGTCGAGCCGGTGAACACCAGGCCGTCCACGTCCATGTGCAGTGCCAGCGCCTCGCCCGCCTCCTGGCCGAAGCCGGGCAGCACGTTGAACACGCCTTCCGGGATGCCCGCCTCGGCCACCAGCTCGGCCAGGCGCAGCACGCTCAGCGGCGATTTTTCCGAGGGCTTGAGCACCACCGAGTTGCCGGTGGCCAGCGCGGGCGCCAGCTTCCACGCCGCCATCAGCAGCGGGAAGTTCCAGGGCACGATGGCCGCCACCACGCCCAGGGGCTCGCGGGTCACCAGGCCCAGCTCGTCCTCGCCGGTGGGCGCGACCTCGCCGTAGACCTTGTCCAGGGCCTCGGCGGTCCACGCGAAGCAGCGGAGGGTGGCGGCGATGTCGACGTTGCGCGCGTCGTCGATCGGCTTGCCCATGTCCAGGGTTTCCAGCAGGGCCAGCTCGTCGGCGTGCCGCTCGATCAGCTGCACCAGCCTCTGCAGGGTCTTCTTGCGCTTGACCGGCTTCGCCCGCGACCAGTGCCCGGCCTCGAAGCTGCGGCGCGCCGCGCGCACCGCGCGCTCCACGTCGTCCGCGCCGCAGCGCGCGACCCGGCCCAGCACGCGGCCGTCGATCGGGCTGGTGCAGTCGAACGTGCGGCCGTCGGCGGCATCGACGTACTGGCCGTCGATGAAGGCGCGGGTGCGCAGCTCCAGTCCGTCGGCCATGGCCTGCCAGTCGGCGCGGGTACGTGGGGTGGACATGGATCGCCTCCGGGAATTGCCAAAGGAAGGGCCGGCGCGGCCGGTCAGAGTTCTTCGAGATGGGCCGGCCTGGGCGGCGGCCGGAACCACCACAGCCCGACCAGCCAGCCGGGCAGGCCGACCCAGGCCAGCAGGCGCGTCCACGTTTCCGGCGCCGCCAGTGCCTCCAGGGTCAACACGCCGCCCGCGCAGGCGGCGACCGCCCCGGCGGCGGTCGCCGCGCCCGCCAGCAACAGGGCACGCCGGTTGCGGTAATGGAACTGCGCACCCCGCCATTGCCGGAGCAGCCGCGACTGCCGCTGCTCTGCCTGGCGCCGGCGTCCCGGCTCCAGCAACGCGTCCGCGACCTTCTCCGCCTGCTTGCGATCCATGCTGCGCCTCAGAACGTGGCGGGAGTGTTGGCGCTGACGATGACCGCATCGCCCTCGCCCACGTTGCGGAACCGGTGCGGTATGCGGCTCTCGAAGTAATACGCCTCGCCGGGTCCCAGCACGCGCACCTGGCTGCCGACGGTCACCTCGACCTGGCCGGCGACGATGACGCCGCCCTCCTCGCCCTCGTGGACGATCATCGCCTCGCCGGTGTCGCTGCCCGGCGGCATCACCTCGCGCAGGATGCACATCTGCCGCTGCGGCCGGTGCTGGCCCACCAGGTAGTAGTGGATGCCGCCGTTGCCCACGTCGGGCAGCTCGTCGGCCGCATAGAACGGCTGCTCGGGCGGGCCCGGGTCCAGGTCCAGGGTGAAGAAGTCCGCCAGCGAGATGGGGATGCCGTCGAGCACCTTCTTCAGCGAGCTGACCGAGGGGCTGACCTTGTTCTGCTCGATCAGCGAGATCGTGCTGTTGGTGACGCCCACGCGCCGGGCCAGCTCGCGCTGGCTCAGGCCCCGGGCCGTGCGTACCCGCTGCAGGCGCGCGCCGATGTCCATCCCGTCCTGTCCGCTCCGCCGGCCGTGCCGGGCGTGTTGCGGGATACTTTACATCGTGCCCCGCGCCGGTCAATTTTTGGCGTAGACTCGGCCGCAGCGTTGAATTTATCGAACGGCGCCGCGCGCGCCGCCCCGACCGGTCCGCCCGGCCCGGCCGCCCGTGAGAGGTCCCGCATGAGCCGCGACGACGACGCCCTCCGCTCCGCCCTGGCCGACCACTACGCCGCGCAGAACCTGGCCGCGCCCGCCTCGCTCGACGCGTTCTGGATGCCCTTCACCGCCAACCGCCAGTTCCGCGCCGCACCGCGGCTGCTGGCCTCGGCCTCGGGCATGTACTACCGCGACGTGGAGGGGCGGCAGATCCTGGACGGCACCGCCGGGCTGTGGTGCTGCAACGCCGGCCACGCGCGGCCGCGCATCGTCGAGGCGGTGGCCCGGCAGGTGGCCACGCTGGACTTCGCCCCGCACTTCCAGATGGGCTCGCCGCTGCCGTTCGTGCTGGCGCAGCGGCTGAAGGCCATCGCGCCGCGGCCGCTGGACCACGTGTTCTTCACCAATTCCGGCTCCGAGTCGGTGGACACCGCGCTGAAGATCGCCCTGGCCTACCACCGCGCGCGCGGCGAGGGCCAGCGCACGCGCCTGATCGGGCGCGAGAAGGCCTACCACGGCGTCGGCTTCGGCGGCATCTCGGTGGGCGGGCTGCCCAACAACCGCAAGTGGTTCGGCCCCGGCCTGCCGGGGGTGGACCACCTGCGGCACACGCTGGACACCGGGCGCAATGCCTTCTCGCGCGGGCTGCCGGCGCACGGCGTCGAACTGGCCGAGGACCTGGAGCGGCTGGTGCAGCTGCACGACGCCTCCACCATCGCCGCGGTGATCGTCGAGC
>DASRYN010000030.1:0-12124 GCA_035687185.1 Pseudoxanthomonas sp.
CCATCACGCCCAGGTCCGCCCCGGCCACCGGGCGGGCGCTGTGGGTCGCGTACCAGGCCATGAACAGGCTGATGCCGAAGAACACCACCGCCAGCCACTTGGTGCTCTTGGACAGGAAGTTGGAGGCGCCGCGCGCGCCGAACACGGTGCCCGAGGCGCCGGCACCGAAGCCGGAACCGGCGGCGGCGCCCGCGCCGCGCTGCAGCAGGATCAGCGCGATCATCGCGACCGCCACCAGCACGTACACCACATTGAGGATCAGCATCAGCATCGTCTTGTCTCGACTACCGGCCCGCCGCCACCGCGCGGGCAATGTCCAGGAAATCGGCGGCCACCAGGGAGGCGCCGCCGATCAGCCCGCCGTCCACGTCCGGCTGCGCGCACAGCGCGCCGGCGTTGCCGGGCTTGACGCTGCCGCCGTACAGGATCGGCAGCGAATCGGCGATTCTAGCATCGCAGGCCGCGATCTGGCGACGGATGAACGCGTGGACCGCCTGGGCCTGCTCCGGGGAGGCGGTCCGGCCGGTGCCGATGGCCCAGACCGGCTCGTAGGAGATCACCGCGTCGGCGAACCCGCCCGGGCCGACCAGGTCCAGGACCGGCCGCAGCTGGGCGGCGATGACCTCCTCGGTCCGCCCGGCCTCGCGCTCCTCCAGCCGCTCGCCCAGGCACAGGATGGGCCGCAGCCCGGCGTTGACGGCGGCGCGGAACTTGTGCGCCACCAGCTCGCTGCTCTCGCCGTGGTGGCGGCGCCGCTCCGAATGCCCCACCAGGCCGTAGCGGGCGCCGACGTCCACCAGCATCGAGGCCGACACCTCGCCGGTGTAGGCGCCCTGCTCGTTGCAGCTCACGTCCTGGGCCCCGAACACCAGGGGGGTGCCCTCGAAGTCCTCGATCAGGTCGCCCAGGTAGGGCAAGGGCGGCAGGATCAGCAGCTCCACGCCGGGGACCGGCGCCCCGGCGGCGATCTCCCCGGCCAGCGCGGTGGCGAAGGCACGCGTGCCGTGCAGCTTCCAGTTCCCGGCGACGATCCTGCGACGCATCCGCGACCTCCCTTCGACGATGGTTGCACAGGATACCGCGTGCCGCCCGGCGCCCTGCGTCGACAACGCAGGACACCGTGCGGGACCTACTTCAGCTTGATCTCGCGCAGCCGCTCCTCGAGGAAGCCGTGCGCGGTGATCGGCTCCGGATAGCGGCTCGGGTTGTCCGGGGTGATGCACGAAGGCAGCACGTCGATCAGGAAGTCCGGGTTCGGGTGCAGGAAGAACGGCACCGAGTAGCGCGGCTTGCGCGCTTCCTCGCCCGGCGGATTGACCACACGATGGATCGTCGACGGATACACGTGGTTGGTCAGGCGCTGCAGCATGTCGCCGATGTTGACCACGATGGTGTCGGCGTCCGAGGTGAACGGCACCCACTCGCCCGTGCGCGACTGCACTTCCAGGCCGGCCGCACTGGCGCCGACCAGCAGGGTGATGAAGTTGATGTCGCCGTGCGCGCCGGCGCGCACGTTGGGAATGTCGTCGGCGGTGATCGGCGGGTAATGGATCGGGCGCAGGATGGAGTTGCCGAAGTTGGTCTTGTCGGCGAAGAAGTCCTCCGGCAGGCCGATGTGCAGCGCCAGCGCGCACAGCACCCGCGAACCCAGCTTGTCCAGCGCCTCGTACAGCGCGTAGCCGTGCTCCCTGAACTCCGGCACTTCCTCCGGCCACAGGTTCGGCGGCATCACGTCCCGGTACTTGGAGTCGTCGGGAATCTCGCGGCCGATGTGCCAGAACTCCTTCAGGTCGAAGTGCTTGGAGCCCTTCGCCGTTTCCACGCCGAACGGGGTGTAGCCGCGCGCGCCGCCGCCGCCGGGGACGTGGTACTTCTTCTTCACCTCTTCCGGCAGGGCGAAGAACTTCTTGAACGCGGCATAGGCGTCGTCGATCAGCCCCTGCGGAATGCCGTGGTTGCGGATGCCGGCGAAACCCCATTCGCGGTAGGCCGCGCCCAGCTCGGCGACGAAGGCGTCGCGATCGCTGTCGTAGCGGGTGATGTCGAGGGTGGGGATGCGTGCGCTCATGGGAACTCCGGTGGATCGTCGGCGCCGGCGGGTCGGCGGCCGTATTGCGGTTCTTTCGCCGCTCAGCCCGCGGCGGCCTCGCGCACGGCCGCGGCCAGGCGGTCGAGGGTCTGCTGCACCAGGGCGGCGTCGTCGGCCTCGACCGTGACCCGGACCACCGGCTCGGTACCGGACGGGCGCAGGAAGGCGCGGCCCCTGCCCTGCACGGCAGCCTGCGCGCCCTGCAGCGCACCGCGCACGCCGTCGGACTCGACGATGGCCCTGGCCGACACGCCGTCCAGGCGCACGTTGACGGTCTTCTGCGGCACGGTGGACAGCCCGTCCAGCGCCTGCCGCAGGGTGCGGCCGGAACGGCGCAGCACGTCCAGCACCTGCAGCGCGCTGACGATGGCGTCGCCGGTGGTGGCGCGGTCCAGGCACAGCAGGTGGCCGGAGGCCTCGCCGCCAAGCACGCCGCCGCCCTCCACCAGCGCCTGGTGGACATAGCGGTCGCCGACCCTGGCACGCAGGAACGGGATGCCGGCCTCGCCCAGGGCGCGCTCCAGGCCGTAGTTGGTCATCAGCGTGCCCACCACCGGCCCGTGCAGGCGGCCGCTGGCCTGCCAGTCGCGGGCCAGCACGTACAGCAGGCCGTCGCCGTCCACGGGCACGCCGCGGTCGTCGGCCATCAGCACGCGGTCGCCGTCGCCGTCGAAGGCGATGCCCAGGTCGGCGCCGCTCTCGCGCACCTGCGCGGCGAGGTTGTCCACGTGCATGGAGCCGACGCCGGCGTTGATGTTCAGCCCGTCCGGGGCCGCGCCGATGGCCACCACCTGCGCGCCCAGCTCGCGGAACAGCAGGGGCGCGATGTGGTAGGTGGCGCCGTGGGCGCAGTCGAGCACCAGCCTGAGTCCGCGCAGGTCGAAGCCGCGCGGCACCGAGGCCTTGCAGAACTCGATGTAGCGGCCGACCGCGTCGCGGGCCCGGATCGCCTTGCCCAGGCGCTCGGACTCGACGGTGGCGAAGGGCTCGTCCAGCGCGGCCTCGATCGCCAGCTCGGTGGCGTCGTCCAGCTTCTCGCCCTCGGCGGAGAAGAACTTGATGCCGTTGTCGTAGTGCGGGTTGTGCGAGGCGCTGATGACGATGCCGGCGTCCGCGCCCAGGGTGCGGGTGAGGAAAGCGACCGCGGGCGTGGGCATGGGGCCGAGCAGTTGCACGTCCACGCCGGCGGCCACCAGGCCGGCCTCCAGCGCCGCCTCGAACATGTAGCCGGAGATGCGCGTGTCCTTGCCGATGACCACGGTGCGGCGGCCGTCGCGGCCGGCGGCCAGCACCCGGCCCAGGGCATTGCCCAGGCGCAGGACGAAGTCGGCCGAGATCGGCCCTTCCCCGACCCGGCCACGGATGCCGTCGGTGCCGAAGTAGCGCCGCGCGCCGCTCATGCCGCTTCCTGCGCGTCCTGCGGGCGCGGCTGGCGGGTGAGCAGGGCCAGCAGCGAGGCCAGGCGGTCGCGCAGCTCGCGGCGGTCGCAGATCTGGTCGATGGCGCCGTGCTCGAGCAGGAACTCCGAGCGCTGGAAGCCCTCGGGCAGCTTCTCGCGCACGGTCTGCTCGATCACGCGCGGGCCGGCGAAGCCGATCTGGGCCTCGGGCTCGGCGATGTTGACGTCGCCGAGCATGGCCAGGCTGGCCGACACGCCGCCGGTGGTCGGATGGGTGAGCACCGAGATGTACGGCAGCCCCGCCTCGCGCAGGCGCCCCAGCGCGGCCGAGGTCTTGGCCATCTGCATCAGCGAGAACAGGCTCTCCTGCATGCGCGCGCCGCCGCTGGCGGAGAAATTGACGAACGAGGCGCCGATCTCGAGCGCCTGCTCCGCGGCCAGGGTGAACTTCTCGCCCACCACCGAGCCCATGGAGCCGCCCATGTAGGCGAAATCGAAGGCGCTGGCCACCAGCGGCCGCCCCTTGAGCAGGCCCTGCATGGCCACCAGCGCGTCGAACTCGCCGGTGGCCTTCTGCGTGGACTTGATGCGGTCCACGTACTTCTTCTGGTCGCGGAACCGGAGCACGTCGGTCGGCGCCAGGTGGGCGGCGATCTCGGCGGTGCTGCCCGGGTCGAACAGCGAGGCCAGCCGCGCGCGGGCGCGGATGGGCATGTGGAAGGCGCACTTGGGGCAGACCTCGAGGTTCTCCTCCAGCTCCGGGCGGTACAGCACCGCGCCGCAGCGGTCGCATTTCTCCCACAGGCCCTCGGGGACGCTGCGCTTGCGGCTCGCGCCGGTGTCGGTGCGGATGCCGGAGGGCATCAGTTTGCTGAGCCAGCTCATTCGGGGATGTCGCTTTCGTCGTAGGGGCCGTCGCCGGCCGGAAAAGGCCGACAGTCTAGCTCACGTGCCCCAAAGCGGTGCCTGACCGGCAGTCATCCGTACCATTGCGTATGGTAGGCTTCCAGCCTCCTGCCCCACCCGATCCCGCGATGAAGCCCTCCACCCTCCGCCTCGGCATGAACCTGTGGCCGCCGTTCCTGTTCGCCGGCATCCGCGTGGCCGAGATCGCGCCGGACTGGCGCCGGGCGCGGGTGGAACTGCGGATGCGGCCGTGGAACCGCAACTACGTCGGCACCCACTTCGGCGGCAGCCTGTTCGCCATGACCGATCCGTTCTGGATGCTGCTGCTGATGCAGCGGCTGGGCCGCGACTACTACGTCTGGGACCGGGCCGCGGCCATCGAGTTCGTCCGTCCGGGCCGCGGCACGGTCTCGGCCGGGTTCGTGCTGGACGACGGGGTGCTGGACGGGATCCGCGCCGCCACCGCCGGCGGCGACAAGCACCTGCACTGGTTCGAGAACGAGATCCGAGACGCGGAAGGCCAGGTGGTCGCCCGGGTGCGCAAGCAGGTCTACGTGCGGCGCAAGCCCGACCGGCGGCCGGCGCAGGGCGGCGCGCCGGCCGGCTGAAGGCGGCGGGCACCGGTGGCCGCCGGCCCGGGGCGACGGGTGGACGCTACAATCGCGCCATGTCCCCCGACCCCCACGCGCCGCAGCGCGCCTCGCTGCAGAAGCTGTTCCTCACCGGCCTGCTCACGCTCCTGCCCATCTGGCTGACCTGGGTGGTGGTCAAGTTCGTGTTCGTGCTGCTGTCGGGCATCAGCAGCCCGTGGGTGGTGCCGGTGTCGCAGCGCATCGCCGGCTCGTTCCCCGACTCGCTGGGCTGGTTCAACGCGCTGTGGGTGCAGAACACCATCGCCATGCTGGCCACGCTGCTGGTGATCCTCGGCGTCGGCGTGCTGGCGCGGCGGGTCATCGGGCAGCGGGTGCTGCGCTGGGTCGAGGCGCTGATCGCCAAGGTGCCGCTGGCCAACGTCATCTACACCAGCGCGCGCAAGCTGCTGGACATCCTGCAGACCAAGCCCGGCAGCACGCAGCGCGTGGTGCTGATCGATTTCCCGCACCGGGACATGAAGTCCATCGGCCTGGTCACCCGCGTGCTGCGCGAGGAAGGCAGCGGCCGCGAGCTGGCGGCGGTGTACGTGCCCACCACGCCCAACCCGACGTCCGGCTACCTGGAGGTGGTGCCAGTGGAGCTGCTCACCCCCACCGACTGGACGGTGGACCAGGCGATGAGCTTCATCATCTCCGGCGGCGCGGTGGCGCCGGAGACCATGCCCTTCACCCGCGCGGGCGAGCGCAAGTGAACGGCCCGGCCGCGCGCACGCTCGACGACCGCGCGGTCCGGCTGTTCATCGCGCTGGCCGCGTTCTTCTGCGCCAACGCGGTGCTGGCCGAGTTCATCGGGGTCAAGATCTTCGCCCTGGAGGACACGCTCGGCGTCGCCCCGCTGGAGTGGAACCTGTTCGGCCAGACCGGCTCGCTGAGCTTCACCGCCGGCACCCTGCTGTGGCCGGTGGTGTTCGTGATGACCGACACCATCAACGAGTTCTTCGGCCGCCGCGGCGTGCGCTTCATCTCGTGGCTGGCGGTGGCGCTGATCTGCTACGGCTTCCTGTTCGCCTTCGCCGCCATCGCCCTGGCGCCGGCGGGCTGGTGGCGCGGGGCGGCGCAGGCGCAGGGCGTGCCGGACTACCAGGCCGCGTTCGCCGCGGTGTTCGGCCAGGGCCTGTGGACCATCGCCGGCTCGGTCGTCGCCTTCCTGGTGGGGCAGCTGATCGACGTGGCGGTGTTCCACCGCATCCGCCGCGCCACCGGCGAACGCTGGGTGTGGCTGCGCGCCACCGGCTCGACCGCGGTCTCGCAGCTGGTGGACAGCTTCGTGGTGATCTGGATCGCCTTCGTGCTCGGCCCGCAGAAGTGGCCCACTTCGCTGTTCCTGGCGGTGAGCACGCTCAACTACGCCTACAAGATGCTGTGCGCGATCGCGCTGATCCCCCTGCTGTACCTGATGCGCCGCGGCATCCGGGCCTACCTGGGCGCCGAGCGCGCGCGCCAGCTGCGCGAACAGGCCGCGGCCTGAGCGCGCGGCGCTGGCCTGCGCCGGCGCGATGCGGCAAGCTCCCGGGCTGGCACCGACGGAGTACCGCATGCATCCGCTTCCCCGTGTCCGCGCCGGGCTGCTGGCCTGGCTGGCCCTGCCGCTGGCCGCCGCGCTCGTTCCCGCCACCGCCGACGCGGCGCGCCAGTCGCAGCGCCCGGCGCAGGCGGCCACCGCCGGGGACAAGGCCCGGCACCTGCAGCGGCTGTACGAGGAGTACTGGGAAGCGTCGCTCCGGCTCAATCCGCTGCAGGCCACCTTCCAGGGCGACCCGCGCTACAACGACCAGCTGCCCAACTACCTCTCGCCCGCCTTCCGCGAGCAGAGCCGCAGCTTCACCGCCGAGTGGCTGGCGCGGGTGGAGGCGGTGGGCGAGGACGGCCTGTCCGGCCAGGACCTGATCAGCTACCGCATCTTCGTGCGCAACGCGCGCGACGCGCTGGAGGCCGAGCGCTTCCCCGGGTGGATGCTGCCGGTCAACCAGTTCAACAACCCCGCCACCCTGGTGGCGATGCTCGGCTCGGGCACCAGCGCGCAGCCGTTCCGCACCGTGCGCGACTACGACGCCTGGGCCCGCCGCGCGCTGGGGGTGCCGGCGCTGTTGGACCAGGCCATCGCCAACATGCGCGCGGGCATGGCCGCCGGCGTGGTGCAGCCGCGCCCGCTGATGGAGAAGGTGCTGCCGCAGCTGGACGCGCTGATCAGGCCCACCGCGGAGGACACCCTGTTCTGGGCACCCATCCGCGACATGCCCGCCGACATCCCGCAGGCCGAGCGCGAGCGCCTGGCGGCCGAGTACCGGCGGCTGATCGAGCACCGGCTGATGCCGGCCTACCGGCGCCTGCGCGGCTTCATCGCCACCGAGTACCTGCCCGCCGCACGCGCCAGCGACGGCCTGGGCGCGCTGCCCGACGGCGCGGCCTGGTACGCATGGAACGCGCGGCAGAGCACCACCACCGAGCTGACGCCCGAGCAGATCCACCGCATCGGCCTGGACGAGGTGGCGCGAATCCACGGCCAGATCCGCCAGGTGATGAAGCAGGTCCGGTTCCGCGGCTCGATGCAGAAGTTCTTCCGCTTCATGCAGGAGGACGAGCGCTTCCAGTTCGGGGACGAGGCCGCCCTGCTGGCGCACTACCGCGGCCTGGAAGGCAAGGTGATGGCCAAGGTGCCGGCGCTGTTCTCGCTGCTGCCCCGCGCCGGTTTCGAGATCCGCCCGGTCGAGCCCTACCGCGCCCAGTCGGCCGCCGGCGGCTCGTACATGCGGCCGAGCGAGGACGGCAGCCGCCCCGGCATCTTCTACGTCAACACCTACGACCTGCCCACGCGCAAGACCTGGGACGCGGAGGACCTGTTCCTGCACGAGGCCATCCCCGGCCACCACTTCCAGCTGGCGCTGCAGCAGGAACTGGAGGGGCTGCCGAAGTTCCGGCGCTTCGGCGGCGAAACCGCCTTCACCGAGGGCTGGGGCCTGTACGCCGAATCGCTGGGGCGCGAACTGGGCCTGTACCAGGACCCGTACTCGTACTTCGGCTACCTGCAGAACGAGCTGTGGCGCGCGATCCGCCTGGTGGTGGACACCGGCCTGCACGCCAAGGGCTGGAGCCGCGAGCAGGTCATCGACTACATGCTGGAGAACTCGGCCACCAGCCGCACCGACGCGGTGGCCGAGGCCGAACGCTACATGGCCATCCCCGGCCAGGCCCTGGCCTACAAGATCGGCGAACTGAAGATCATGGAACTGCGCCGCCGGGCCGAGTCCGCCCTCGGCCCCCGTTTCGACGTGCGCGCCTTCCACGCCGAGGTGCTGAAGGACGGCTCGGTGCCGCTGGACGTGCTGGAAGCCAAGATCGACGCCTGGATCGCCGCCCGGCAGGCCGGGCCTTCCGCCTGAACGCACCGACAGGAGCACCGCATGCCCCGTTTCCTGCCCTCGCTGCTGCCGTTGCTGGCGCTGACCGCGCTGCCCGGCGCGCACGCCGCGCCGCTGGCCGACCCGCTCGCCGCGGTCGACGCGCTGATGCGCGACTACCAGGGCCGCGTGCCGGGCGCGTCGGTGCTGGTGCTGCGCGACGGCCAGGCCGTCGTGCGCCGTGGCTACGGCATGGCCGACCTGGAAGCAGGCACGCCGACGGGGCCGCGGACCCATTACCGCCTGGCCTCCATCACCAAGCAGTTCACCGCCGCGGCGATCCTGCTGCTGGCCGAGGACGGCAGGCTGACGCTCGACGATCCGGTGAAACGCTGGCTGCCGTCCCTGCCCGCGGCCGCCGACGGCGTCAGGCTGCGCCACCTGCTGGCCCACACCTCGGGCGTGGTCGACTACGAGGACGCGCTGCCGCCCGGCCTGGACCGGCAGCTGCGCGACGCCGACGTGCTGCGCATCCTCGAAGGCCAGGACCGCACCTACTTCCCGCCGGGTAGCGCCTACCGCTACAGCAACAGCGGCTACGCGCTGCTGGCGCTGGTGGTCGGGCGCGCCTCGGGCACGGACTTCGCCCGCTTCCTGCGCGAGCGCATCTTCCTGCCGCTGAGCATGGCGCACACGCGGGCCCACCAGGCGGGCGTGGACGTGGTCCCGGACCGCGCCTACGGCTACAGCGAGGTCGACGGCGCCTGGACGCGCACCGACCAGAGCCCCACCAGCGCGGTGCTGGGCGACGGCGGCATCTACTCCTCGATCGACGACCTGGCCCGCTGGGATGCGGCGCTGTACGACGGCCGGCTGCTGCGGCCGAAGTCGCTGGCGCGGATGTTCGCCCCGGCCGCCGCCACCGACGAACCGGACGTGCCGCACTACGGCTTCGGCTGGCGGCTCAACGGCGACAGCGTCTGGCACAGCGGCGAGAGCATCGGCTTCCGCAATGTCCTGGTGCGCTGGCCGAAGGAGCGCCTGACCGTGGTGGTGCTCACCAACCGCGACGATCCGGAACCCTATCGGCTGGCGCTGGAAATCGCCCACCTGTTCCGCACGCCGCGCTGACCGCGCCGGCGGCAGACCCTGCGGCGAAGCAGGCAGGCGCCGCGGCGGGCACGCGACGGGCGCGCTGCGGCCGCAGCCGCCGCTACCCGCGGGACGCCTTCCCGCGCCACAGTGGAGTGGCGTGGCGGCGCGCTCGCCGGCCTCAGCCGAGGTCGGCGATCACCACCTGCGCGGCGTTGTGCCCCGGCGCACCGGTGACGCCGCCGCCGGGGTGGGTGCCGGAACCGCACAGGTACAGGCCGGGGATGGCGCCGCGGTAGCCGGCCTGGCCCAGCATCGGCCGCGCCGAGAACAGCTGGTTCAGGCTCAGCGCGCCGTGGAAGATGTCGCCGCCGACCAGGCCGAACTCGCGTTCCAGGTCCAGCGGGCTGAGCACCTGGCGCCCCAGCACCGAGGCGGCGAAGCCGGGCGCGTAGCGGTCGACGGTGGCGATCATCAGGTCGGCCACTTCCTCGCGGTGGTCGTCCCAGTTGCGTCCGCCGGGAAGCTGCGGGGCCACGTGCTGGCAGAACAGGCTGGCCACGTGCCTGCCGGGCGGCGCCAGCGAGTCGTCCAGCGTGGAAGGGACCAGCATCTCGACGATCGGCTCGCGCGACCAGCCGTGCTCGCGGGCGTCGCGGTAGGCGCGGTCCATGTAGTCCAGGCTCGGCGCCAGGATGATGCCGGCGGTCAGGTGGTCGCCCTCGCCCGGCAGCGCGGCGAAGTCCGGCAGCCGCGACAGCGCCACGTTCATGCGGAAGGTGCCCGAGCCGCAGCGCCAGTGGCGCATGCGCTCGCGGGTGGCCGCGGGCACCGCCGCGGGCGGGAGCAGGCGCTCGTACAGCAGCTTCGGGTTGACGTTGGCCACCACCGCGCGGGCACGGAGCGTCTCCCCGCCTTCGGTGACCACGCCGACGGCGCGGCCCTGCTCCACCAGCACCTCGCGCACGCCGGTGCCGGTGCGGATCCCCGCGCCCGCGGCGGTGGCGGCGCGGGCCATGGCCCGGGTGATGGCGCCCATGCCGCCGATGGCGTGGCCCCACGCGCCCTTGGTGCCGTTCACCTCGCCGAAGACGTGGTGCAGCAGCACGTAGGCCGTGCCCGGCGCATAGGGGCTGGCGTAGTTGCCGACGATGCCGTCGAAGCCGAACAGCGCCTTGATCGGCGCGCTCTCGAACCAGCGGTCCAGGTATTCGGCCGCCGACACGGTGAACAGGTCCAGCAGCTCCTGCCGCAGGGTTTCGTCCAGCGCGTGCAGGCGCCGCCCCAGGCGCGCGGCCCGCAGCAGCTCCGGCAGCGCCTGCCACCAGCCGCCGTCGGTGACGTTGGGCGGCGGCTGCAGCGCCAGCGCGCGCAGCACATCGGCGATGGCCTCCAGCCGCGCCTCGTAGGCCGGCAGCGCCTCGGCGTCGCGGCGGGAGAACCGGGCTACCTCCTCGCGGGTGCGGCCGCCGCCGGTGAGCAGGTAGCCGCCCTCGGGCAGCGGCAGGAAGTTGTTGCGCCGGCGCTGCACGATGCGCAGGCCGTGGCCGTGCAGGTCCAGGTCGGCGATCACCTTCGGCTGCAGCAGCGAGACGGTGTAGGACGCCACCGAGTTGCGGAAGCCGGGATGGAACTCCTCGGTCACGGCGGCGCCGCCGACCACGTCGCGGCGCTCGAGCACGGTCACCTTCAGCCCGGCGCGGGCGAGGTAGGCGGCGCAGACCAGGCCGTTGTGGCCGCCGCCGAGCAGCAGAACGTCTTGTCGGTCGGGAGAGGATCGGGACATGCGCGCGCGATGCAGGGCCAGCCGGCACGTTACCGCAAGCCGCGCGCGCCGGGCAGGCGGGGCCATGCGCCTATAATCGCGCCGTCACACCAGGGCCATTGCCGATGATCCAGACCCCGCTGCACGGACCGCAGCATGGCAGCGCGGCGCGGCGCGCCGTCCGGCGCACCGCGCAGGTCGCGGGCCTGCTGCTCCTGCTGCTGGCCTGCATCCAGGCCGTGGCCAGCGACTGGGCCTACCGCGTGCGCCCGGGCGACACCCTCTGGGACCTGGCCGAGGCGCACCTGCGGCCCGGGATCCCCTGGCAGCGCCTGCAGGCGCACAACGGCATCGGCGACCCGTACCGGCTGCCGCCCGGCTCGATCCTGCGCATTCCCGCCGCCTGGCTGCGCGAGCAGCCGGCGCCGGCCACGGTGAAGGCACTGCGCGGCCAGGCCACGGTGGTCCACGCCGACGGACGCAGCGAACCGGCGGCCGAAGGCGCGCGGCTGGGCCCCGGGGCGCGGCTGCGCACCGCGCCCGACGCCAGCCTGTCGCTGGAGTTCGCCGACGGATCGCGGCTGCGCCTGCACGGCGACGCCGAACTGGTGCTCGACCGCCTGGTGCGCTTCGGCCGCAGCGGCATGGTCGACACCCGACTGCGCCTCCAGCGCGGCCGCGTCAGCAACGAGGTGCGGCCGGTGCGCGGCGCCGGCGGCTTCGTGATCCAGACACCGCAGGCCACCTCTTCCGTGCGCGGCACCGAGTTCCGCGTCGATGCCGGCGGCGCGCTTACCCGCACCGAGGTGCTCGAGGGCGGCGTGCAGGTGGGCGCGCAGCGGGGATCGACCCTGGCGCGGCGCGGCTTCGGCGTGGCGGTGG
>DASRYN010000031.1:0-9438 GCA_035687185.1 Pseudoxanthomonas sp.
CGGTGCCCGCGCCCGAAGCGGCCATCGCCGTGCCGGCACGGCCGGCCGCGCGGCGCACGGCGCGCCTGCCCGACCGCCTGCAGCTGGCGCTGCTGCGCGCCTCCGGCCTCGACCCTTCCGACCCTGCCACCCAGGCGCAGATGCAGTCCTGGCCGGTGGAGGAACTGCGCGGCGACCCCGCCGCCAAGCGCGCGTTCTGGCCGCGGCTGCGCGCGCTGCGGAGGCGGCCGTGAGCGTGGCCGCCTACCGCGAGCTGGCGCCGGCCTGGCGCCTGCGTGCCATGCGCGAGGGCGACCTGGACGCGGTGATGGCGATCGAGCGCCGCGCCTATCCCTTCCCCTGGAGCCGCGGCATCTTCCAAGACTGCCTGCTGGCCGGTTATCCCTCGCTCCTGGCGCTGGAGGACGACCGCCCGGCCGGCTACGGGGTGATGAGCATCGCCGCCGACGAGGCGCACCTGCTCAACCTGTGCACCGCGCCGGAGCGGCAGTCGCGCGGGCTGGGGCGCCACCTGCTGCGCGCGCTGCTGGGCACCGCGCGCGACCGCGGCGCGCAGCGCATCTTCCTGGAAGTGCGGCCCTCCAACCCGCCGGCGCTGGCGCTGTACCACAGCGAGGGCTTCAACGAGATCGGCCGGCGCCCGCGCTACTACCCGGCCGCCAACGGCCGCGAGGACGCCATCGTCATGGCGATGGAGCTGGTGGCCGGCGACGTGGAGCGGATGCCCCCGCTGTAGCCGCCCCGGCGCCTCGGCTCAGAGCCGCTGGCGCTGCGCCTGCAGGCCGTCCAGCTGCGCGCTCCAGTCGGCCAGGCGCTGCCGCTCCTGCTCGATCACCGCCGGCGGGACCTTCTCGCTGAACTTCGCCAGCTTGGCCTGGCTCTTCTCCTTCTCGGCGGCCACGCGCGCGATTTCCTTGTCCAGGCGCGCGCGCTCGGCGTCCAGGTCCACCAGGCCCTCCAGCGGCACCAGCAGCTTCAGCTCGCCCACGATCGCCGCGGCCGAGGCCGGCACCGCGGCGCCGGCCTCCAGCGCCTCGATCGACTCCAGGCGCAGCAGGAAGCGCAGCTGCGAGGCGAAGCGCTCCACCCGGGCGTGGTCCTGCGCGGTGCCGTCCTGCAGCAGCAGGCGCACCGACTTGCCGGGGGAGACGCCCAGCTCGCTGCGCACGCGGCGCAGCGCCGAGACCATGGCCTTGAGCCACTCCACGTCCGCGGCCGCCGCGGCGTGGCCGTCGCCGGCGAAGTCCTCCGGCACCGGGTAGGGCTGCAGCGAGACCGAATGCCCGGCGATGCCCAGCCGCGGCGCGACCTGGCGCCACAGCTCCTCGGTGACGAACGGCACCAGCGGGTGCAGCAGGCGCAGCAGCGCCTCCAGCACATAGAGCAGGGTGTGGCGGGTGCTTGCCGCGGCGGTGGCGTCGTCGCCGTTGAGCGCCGGCTTGGCCAGCTCCACGAACCAGTCGCAGAACTCGTTCCAGGCGAACTCGTACAGCGCCTGCGCCAGCAGGTCGAAGCGGTAGGCGGCGAACTGCTCCTGCGCCTGCACGGTGACCGCGGCCAGGCGCGACAGGATCCACTTCTCCGCGTCGGTCGCCGGCGAGGGCGCGCCGCGGAAGCCGGCGCCTTCGGTGTTCATCAGCACGAAGCGCGTGGCGTTCCACAGCTTGTTGCAGAAGTTCTTGTAGCCCTCGGCGCGGCCCAGGTCGAACTTGATGTCGCGGCCGTGGCCGGCCAGCGCGGCGATGGTGAAGCGCAGCGCGTCGGCGCCGTGGGCGATGATGCCGTCCGGGAACTCCTTGCGCGTGGCCTTCTCGATGCGCTCGGCCATCTTCGGCTGCATCAGGCCGCTGGTGCGCTTGGCCACCAGGTCCTCCAGCGCGATGCCGTCGATGATGTCCAGCGGGTCGAGCACGTTGCCCTTGGACTTGGACATCTTCTGCCCGTCCTTGTCGCGGATCAGGCCGGTGATGTAGACGTCGCGGAACGGCACCTTGCCGGTGAAGTGGTCGGTGGCCATGATCATGCGCGCCACCCAGAAGAAGATGATGTCGAAGCCGGTGACCAGCACGCTGCTGGGCAGGTAACGGTCGAAGCCGCGTTCGGCCATCGCCTTCCCGTCCGGCCAGCCCATCGTGCTGAACGGCCACAGCTGCGAGGAGAACCAGGTTTCCAGCACGTCGCTGTCCTGCGTCAGCGCGACGTCGTCCGGCAGGCCGGCCTTGGCGCGCGCCTCGGCTTCGTCGCGGCCCACGTACACGTTGCCGGCGGCGTCGAACCACGCCGGGATGCGGTGGCCCCACCACAGCTGGCGGCTGATGCACCAGTCCTGGATGTTCTCCATCCAGTGGCGGTAGGTGTTGATCCAGTTCGGCGGGACGAACTTGACTTCGCCCGATTCGACCAGTTCCAGCCCGCGCCTGGCCAGCGCGTCCATCTTCACGAACCACTGGTCGGTCAGGTACGGCTCGATCACCTGGCCGGTGCGGTCGCCGCGCGGCACCTGCAGCTTGTGCGGCCGGGTCTCGGCCAGCAGGCCCAGTTCCTCCAGGTCGGCCAGCACCGCCTTGCGCGCCTCGTAGCGGTCCAGGCCGCGGTATTTCTCCGGCGCGCTGTCGTTGAGCGCGGCCTCCGGGGTGAACAGGTTGATCATCGGCAGGCCATGGCGCACGCCGACCTGGTAGTCGTTGAAGTCGTGCGCCGGGGTCACCTTGACCACGCCGGTGCCGAAGGCGCGGTCCACGTAATCGTCGGTAATCACCGGGATGCGCCGACCCGTCAGCGGCAGTTCCACGACCTTGCCGTGCAGAGCGGCGTAGCGCGGATCCCCGGGGTGAACCATCACTGCCGTGTCGCCCAGCAGGGTTTCCGGACGCGTGGTGGCCACGATCAGGTAGTCGCGGGTTTCGCGCAGGACCTCGTTGCCATCGGCATCGACCTCGACGTGTTCGTAGGTCGCACCGTCGGCCAGCGGATAGCGGATCGACCACAAAAAGCCGTCTTCCTCGACGTTCTCCACTTCCAGGTCGGAGATGGCGGTCTTGAGTACCGGGTCCCAGTTGACCAGGCGCTGGCCGCGGTAGATCAGCCCTTCCTCGTACCAGCGCACGAAGGCCTCGACCACCGCCTTCGACGGCTGCGGGTCCATGGTGAAGGTGCTGCGCGACCAGTCGCCCGAGGCGCCCAGGCGGCGCATCTGCCGCTCGATGGTGTCGCCGGACTGCGCCTTCCATTCCCACACCTTGGAAATGAAGCCTTCGCGGCCCAGCGAATCGCGGGTTTCGCCCTTGCCTTCCAGCGCCAGGTTGCGCGAGACCACCATCTCCGTGGCGATGCCCGCATGGTCGGTGCCCACCTGCCACAGCACGTCGAAGCCGCGCATGCGGTGATAGCGCACCAGCGCGTCCATCAGCGTGTGCTGGAAGGCGTGCCCCATGTGCAGCGTGCCGGTGACGTTGGGCGGCGGCAGCAGGATCGCGTAGGGCGTGCCTTCGCCGCGGGGGCGGAAGCAGCCGCTGGCCTCCCATTCGGCGTACAGGCGCGATTCGAAGGTCTTGGGTTCGTAGCCGGAGGGCAGGGTGGTCATCGGCCGGGATCGGAAGTCGGATGGGTCGGTTCGGCAGGGGCCGGGCCCGGATCGCGGTCCGGGCCCCGGCGCCTACATGTCGTGCTTGTTCAGTTCGTAGCCCAGCGCCTGGTACTGCTTCCAGCGCTCGCGCAGCGGGCCGCGCGCGGCCGGGTCGGCCGGCACCACCTCCAGCACGCGTTCGCAGGGCGCGGTCCAGGCCGCGTCGCGCAGGTTGAGCACCAGCGGCCGCGGCGGCGCCTCGGTCCCGGGCGGGACGATCAGCACCGGGGTCAGCTCGTCCTCCTCGTCGCCGGCGATCTGGTGCGGGACGTAGGCGTCCGGATCGAACGCCCACAGCAGGTCGTCCAGTTCCTCGGCCTGGGCCTGGTCGCGGGCCAGCACCAGGGTCCACTGGTTGGCGTCGCAGGCGCGGCGCGCCAGCTCGCACACCAGCAGCAGCGGCTGCTCGGCGAAGCGCGGCTTGGCGATCAGGTAGAAGTCGGCGCGGGGCATGGCGGGGCGGAGTGGGGAGGGCGGATGCGGGACGGGGTGCGGCCCCCGGTCCCGCGGGGTCGGTCACGCCGCTGCGCGGTCCAGCAGCCACTGGCTCAGCAGGCCCACCGGGCGGCCGGTGGCCATGCCGCGCTTGCCCTCGTCGCTGGCCGAGCCGGCGATGTCCAGGTGCGCCCAGCGCTGGCCCTCGGTGAAGCGCGCCAGGAAGCAGCCGGCGGTGATGGCGCCGGCCCAGCGGCCGCCGATGTTGTAGACGTCGGCGAAGGTGGACTCCAGCAGCGTCTGGTATTCGTCCCACAGCGGCAGGCGCCAGGCGCGGTCGAACACGTGCTCGCCCGCTTCCAGCAGCTCCTGGGCCAGGTCGTCGTGCTTGCTCATCAGGCCGGAGGCGAACTTGCCCAGCGCGACCATGCAGGCGCCGGTGAGGGTGGCCACGTCGATGAGCGCCTGCGGCTCGAAGCGTTGTGCGTAGGTGAGCGCGTCGCACAGGATCAGGCGGCCCTCGGCGTCGGTGTTGCCCACCTCGATGGTCTTGCCGGACATGGAGGTGATGACGTCGGAGGGGCGGTAGCTGTTGCCGTCGATGGCATTCTCCACCGCGGGGGCCACGACCACCAGGTTCAGCGGCAGCTTCATCTTCACGGCGGCCACGAAGGTGCCCATGACGCTGCCGGCGCCGAGCATGTCGTACTTCATCTCCTCGATGCCGCCCTGGGTCTTGAGGTTGACGCCGCCGGTGTCGAAGGTGATGCCCTTGCCGACCAGGACGTAGGGCTTGCTCTCGCCGCCGCCGTTCCACTTGAGCACGATCAGCCGCGGCCGGTTGGCCGAGCCGCGGGCCACGGCCAGCAGCGAGCCCATGCCGAGGGCCTCCATCTGCGCCTCGTCCAGGACTTCGCACTCGGCGCCCTCGTGCTCGGCCGCGAACGTCTGCGCCTGCTCGGCCAGGTAGGCCGGGTTGCAGATGTTGGGCGGCAGGTTGCCCAGCTCGCGGGTGAAGGCCACGCCCGCGGCGACGGCCTCGCCCTGGGCCAGCGCGGTGGCGTCCTCGCCGGCGATGGCCAGCTCGCGCAGCCCCGGCTCGTCCTTCTTCCTGCCGAGGGTCGCGGTGTAGCGGTAGGCGGCGTGGTCGGCGGCGATGGCGGCCTGGCGCACGTTCCATGCGGCGTCGCGCCCGGCCACGCCCACTTCGCTGAGCGTGAACAGCGCGCGTTCCACCGGCCCGGTCCTGACCGCGCGGACCGCGTCGGCCACCGCCTTGAGGTATTGCGGCACGCCGAAGCGGGCGGCTTCGCCCAGGCCGATCACCAGCACGCGCGGCGCGGCCACGCCCGGCAGGTCGTGCAGCAGCAGGCTGCGGCCGGTGCGGCCGCTGAGGTCGCCGCGGTCCAGCAGTGCGCGCAGGCGCCCGCCGCTGGCCTCGTCGACGGCCTGCCCGGCGGGCGTGAGCGTCTTGTCGGCGAAGGCGCCGACCACGACGCAGTCGAAGGCGGCCGCGGCGGCGGCCTCGCGGTTCAGGGTGAATTGCAGGGCCATTGAGCAGATTCCGGGGGCAGGTACGTACAATTGCGGATTCGCCCAGTCCGGCCCGGGGCCGGCGGCGTCCGCAAGCGAACCCGAGAGTTTATAGGACTGGCCCGCCCGATGCCGAAGCTCGACCGTTACCTGCTGCGCGACTTCGTCCAGAGCTTCCTGGCGACCCTGATCGTGCTGCTGACGGTGAGCCTGGGCGGCGTGCTGGTCGACGTGCTGGGGGAGATCGCCGAGGGCGGCATCCCGGCCCGGCTGCTGCTGTCGCAGCTGGGCCTGCAATTGCTGGTCTACCTGCCGCTGGTGTTGCCGCTGGCGCTGATGCTGGGGCTGATGCTGGCCGTGGCCCGGCTGTACCGGGACTCGGAGATGGCCGTGCTCAACGCCGTGGGCGTGGGCCCGCGCCGCCTGCTGCGGCCGTTGCTGCTGGCGGTGCTGCCCGTGGTGGCGGTGGTGGCCGCCTGCTCGCTGTGGCTGGGGCCGTGGGCCGACCGCGCCTCGGCAACCATGGTCGAGCAGGCCAACCGCAGCCTGATCGTGGCCGGCCTGGAACCCGGGCGCTTCACCACGCTCTCGGGCGGCGGCATCGTCTACATCGACGGCATGAGCGAGGACGGCGCCGCGCTGCAGGGCGTGTTCATGCAGCGCGAGCGCGAGGGGCGGATCGACGTGGCCACCGCGCGCACCGGGACGCTGGAGATCGCCGGCGAGCAGGAGCGTTACCTGCAGCTGCGCGAGGGCCACCGCCTGGAGGGGCCGCTGGACGGCGGCCTGGACTTCCGCCTGATGCGCTACGCCATCAACGAGGTGGCGCTGCCCGAGCGCGCCGACGGACGCGACGACGACGACCCCGAGCTGGCGCCCACGCCCGCGCTGCTGGGCGACCGCCGTCCGGAAGCCGTGGCCGAGCTGCACCGTCGCCTGACCCCGCCGCTGCTGGCCCTGGGTTTCGCCCTGCTGACCGTGCCGCTGGCGCGCAGCTCGCCGCGGCAGCAGCGCTACGGCCGGCTGCTGCTGGGCTTCCTCGCCTACCTGGTGGGCGTGAACCTGATGTTCATCGGCATCCGCATGCTGGCCGAGGGCGATCTCCCGCCGGCGGCCGGACTGTGGTGGCTGACCCTGCCGCTGCTCGCGCTGGCCGGCTGGCTGTACCTGCGCGACGGCCGCCTGCCGCGGCCGCGGAGGGCAGCAGCATGATCCTGCGCCCGCGCCTGCACGACCTCTACATCGGCCGGGTGGTCCTGGGCACGGTGCTGCTCACCTGGGCTGTGCTGCTGGGGCTGGACGTGGTCATGGCCCTGTCCGGGCAGATGGGCGACCTGGGCCAGGGCAGCTACGACTTCCCCACCGCGCTGGCCTTCGTCGCCTACTCGGTGCCGCGGCGCGCGTACACGATCTTCCCGTACGCCGCGGTGATCGGGTCGCTGCTCGGGCTGGGGCAGCTGGCGGCCACCTCGGAGCTGACCGCGCTGCGCGCGCTGGGGCTGTCGCGGCGGCGGCTGTCGATCTCGGTGGCCGCCGCGCTGGTGCTCCTGACCGCGCTGATGGTGGCCAACGGCGAGACCCTGGCGCCCTGGGGCCAGCGCCAGGCCGACCAGCTCAAGCTCGCCGCGCGCACCAACAACGTCGCCATCGCCCGCTACTCGGGCCTGTGGGCGCGCGAGGGCGACACCTTCCTCAACGCGATCGACGGCCAGGAGCGCATGGAAGGCGACCGCCGCGTGCTGGAGCTGCGCGACGTGCGCCTGTACCGGGTCGGCGAGGACGGCCGCCTGCGCTCGCTGACCCGTGCGGGCATGGCCGTGCACGACGCCGCCGGCTGGCGCCTGCACGACGTGCGCCGCATCGAGTTCGGCCCGGCGGAGGCCCGCGAGACGCGGGTGGACGAGGAGCGCTGGGATTCGCAACTGGATCCCAATGCCCTGGCCGCCGGCGTCACCCGGCCGCGCAACCTCTCGGCGGCGGACCTGCAGGCCAGCATCGAGTACCGGCAGCGCAACGGCCTGGACGCGCGCGAGTACGAGGACACCTACTGGAGCCGCTGGTTCTACCCGGTGAACGTGCTGGCGCTGTGCCTGGCGGCGGTGCCGTTCGCGTTCGGCAGCCTGCGCAGCGGCGGGATGGGCAAGCGCCTGTTCCTGGGCATCGTCTTCGCCCTGGGCTTCATGCTGCTGCAGATGCAGTTCGGGCGGCTGGCCGGCGCCTTCCGCTTCGACTACCGCATCGCCTACGCGCTGCCGCCGATCCTGATGCTGCTGACCTCGTGGTTCCTGTTCCGGCGCAAGTCGGGCTAGCCGGCCCCGGGCGCGCGGAGCGCACGGCCTAGCGCCTGGGCAGTCGCACCAGCCGGGTGCCGCTGGCGCGGTCGTGCCACGCCAGGCGGTCGCGGTCCAGCCAGGCCCACCAGAAGCCCAGGCCACCCGCCAGCAGCGACAGCGTGCCCACCGCGTAGCGCGCCCACAGGGCGCGCCGCGCCGGCACCCCGCCGTCCGCGGCGGCCACGCGGATGCGCCACGGGCGCATGCCCAGCGTCTGCCCGCCGCGGCGCCAGCTGGCGGTGGCGTACAGGCCGGTGACCGCCCAGCACGCCAGCCACAGCAGCCAGCCCATCAGGCTGAAGGGCGCGATGTTGTGGCGGGCGTCGCCGCTGATGGCCACGTCCAGCAGCACGAACGGCACCGCGGTGAGGAACCACAGCGCCACCGCCGGCCACAGGTCGTAGAACAGCGCCAGCAGGCGCCAGCCCAGCAGTGCGCGTGGCCGCGCGGGCGCGGGTGCGGAGGTCGTCTCGGCAACGGGGGCGTCTTCCATGGCGCAAAGGATAGCGCCGGCCAGGGGCTATCCTGTGCCGATGGACGACCGTGCACGCACCACCGCGGAACGTCGCCGCCTGGCGCGCGCGCTGCCGCCGCTGCGCGAGGCCGACGCCCGCGCCATCGGCCGCTTCCTCGACGCGGCCTGGGCCGAGCAGGGCCTGGCGCGGCGCAGCCTGGAGGCCTACCGCCGCGACCTGGAGCAGCTGGCGCGCTGGCGCGACGGCGCGGGCGGCGGCCTGGCGGGCGCCGACCGCCAGGCCCTGTTCGACTACCTGGCCTGGCGCGCCGGGCAGGGCTACCAGCCGCGCAGCAACGCCCGGCTGCGGGCGAGCCTGCGCGCCTTCTACGCCCACCTGGTGCGCCTGGGCGCGCGCAAGGACGATCCGGCGGCGCTGATCGACCCGCCGCGCGTGCCGCGGCCGCTGCCCAAGGCGCTGACCGAGTCGCAGGTGGACGCGCTGCTCGCCGCGCCGGACGTGGCCGCGCCCGAGGGCCTGCGCGACCGCGCCATGCTGGAGCTGATGTACGCGGCCGGGTTGCGCGTGAGCGAGCTAGTGAACCTGCCGGCCAACGCCGTCAACCTGCGCCAGGGCGTGGTCCGGGTGCGCGGCAAGGGCGGCAAGGAGCGGCTGGTGCCGCTGGGCGAGGAGTCGCAGCACTGGCTGGAGCGCTACCTGGCGCAGGCGCGACCGCAGCTGGCCGGCGAGCGGCCGGTCCCGGCCGACGGCGACGGCAACGTGCCGCTGTTCCTGACCCCGGCCCGGCGAGCGCCCACGCGCCAGGCCTACTGGCAGGCGCTCAAGCGCTACGCCGCCGCCGCCGGCATCGACCCGCGCGCGGTCACGCCGCACGGCCTGCGGCACAGCTTCGCCACCCACCTGCTCAACCGCGGCGCGGACCTGCGCGCGCTGCAGCTGCTGCTGGGCCACGCCAGCCTGTCCACCACGCAGATCTACACCCGGGTGGCGAACGAGCACCTGCAGCAGCTGCACGCCCGCCACCACCCGCGGGGCT
>DASRYN010000032.1:0-17125 GCA_035687185.1 Pseudoxanthomonas sp.
GTACACTGGCCGCGGCACGCAATCGGGAGGGAGGCGGCCATGCTGGACTGGGCTCTCGCGGCGGCGCTGGCACTCGCCGCTCCATCGGAACCGGCGCACGCGGCAACGCCGCCATCCCGAACCGCCGCCGGGACGGCGACCGTGCCGGACGCGGCCGACATCCTCGCGCTGCCGCCCGGGCTGCAGGCCGAGCTGCACGCGCGGGTCGTGGCGCCGGGCGGCAGCCGCGACCAGAAACTGCAGCGCCTGGCCGACTATGTGTTCGGCGACGACGGGCTGGCCCTGCAATACGACAACGAAGTCACGCGCACCGTCGCCCAGACCTGGCGCGACCGGCGCGCCAACTGCCTCTCCTTCACCCTGCTGTTCGTCGCGCTGGCGCGCGCGGCCGGGCTGGAGGCCCAGGTGCAGGAAGTGGGCGAGGTGCTGGCCTGGTACCAGGACGCGGGCGTGATCTACAACGCCAACCACGTCAACGCCGGCATCCGCAACGGCGTGCAGCGCCAGACGGTGGACCTGGACAGCAACATCCTGGCCACCCGCGACCGGCCGCGCGGCGTCAGCGACGCGCGTGCCATCGCGCACTTCCACAACAACCGCGGCGCCGAGCTGATGGCGGCCGGCGACCCGGCGGCGGCGCGGGCGTCGCTGGACGCCTCGCTGGCGTCCGACGCCGGCTTCGTCCCGGCCTGGAACAACCTGGGGGTGCTGCTGCTGCGCCAGGGCGACACCCGCGGCGCCGAGCGCGCCTACCTGGCCGCGCTGCGGCTGCAGCCCGAGCACGGGCCCACGCTGAACAACCTGGTGGCGCTGTACCGCCGCACCGGCGACCTGCGCCAGGCCGACCGCTACGCCTGGCGGCTGGAGAAGGCGCAGCGGTCGGATCCGTTCCACCAGTTCATGCGCGCGCTGGAATGCGAGAACGGCGGCGACTACGCCTGCGCCATCGCCCGCTACCGCCGTGCGATCCGCCTGCAGGACGGCGAGCACCAGTTCCACTTCGGGCTGGCGCGGGCCTATTTCCTGTCCGGCGACCCGGACCGCGCGCAGCGTGAACTCCAGCGCGCCTACGCCCTGGGCAGCAGCGACACGGTGCGCAGCGTGTACCGGCGCAAGCTCGAGCACCTGCGCCGCTGGCGCGAGCAGGCCACCACCGGCGCCCCCGCCCGCTAGACTGCGGCGATGGAACGCATCGATTTCGAACTGCAGGGCGAGTACGTCGAACTGAACCAGCTGCTCAAGCTGGCCGGCCTGTGCGACAGCGGCGGCGCCGGGAAGGCCCTGGTCGCCGCCGGCGGCGTGCGCGTGGACGGCCGCACGGAACTGCGCAAGACCGCCAAGATCCGCGCCGGCCAGACCGTGGCCCTGGACGGGGTGGAGATCCGGGTGCGGCCCGGCCCCGGCTGAGGGCGTATCATCCGCCCCCGGGGGCGCGAAGGGGGAGTTCGCAGCTTGTCGACCGGGGCCTCGATGGAAGAGCACCGCGCGCGCGCGGGCGGCGCCCTGGCGCCGTCCGTGGCGCCCGAGCGGCTGGCGCGCATGCCGCGCCAGGTGTATCCGCTGCGCGTGCTCGGAATGGGACTGGGCGGCCTGGCGGTGGCCGCGGTGCTGTACGAACAGCAGGCCGGCTGGCCGACCTGGGCACTGTGCGCGCTGACCACGCTGGCCTGGCCGCACGTGGCCCTGTGGCTGGCGGTGCGCAGCGCCAACCCCTACCGCACCGAGGTGCGCAACCTGCTGTTCGACTCGGCGCTGGCCGGCCTGTGGGCGCCGCTGATGCATTTCGACCTGCTGCCCAGCGTGCTGCTGCTGACCCTGGCCACGGTGGACAAGATCAGCACCGGCATCCCGCGCCTGTGGCTGTACTCGCTGCCCGCCGCCGCCGCGGGCCTGGCCCTGGGCCTGCTGATGGCCGGGCCGGTGTTCGAGCCGCACACCAGCATGACGGTGATGCTGGCCTGCCTGCCCATGCTGCTGATCCACACGGTGGCGGTGAGCCTGGCCGCCAACCGGCTGATCGAGCGCATCCGCCGCCAGAACCGCGAGCTGGACCTGCTGCACCAGGTGGACGCCCTCACCGGCCTCTACGGCCGGCGCCACTGGCACCAGCGCGCCGAGGCGGCGCTGCGCGCCTGCCGCGACGACGATGTCCCCGCCACCCTGCTGATGGTGGACATCGACCGGTTCAAGGAGATCAACGACGAGTACGGCCATGCCTGCGGCGACGACGTGTCGCGCATGGTGGCGGCCGCGGTGCGGCAACAGCTCACCGTCCGGGACAGCGCCGGGCGCTATGGCGGCGACGAGTTCGCGGTGGTGCTGGGCGGCGTCGGCGCGCCGCAGGCGCAGGCGACGGCCGAGCGCATCCGCCAGGGCGTGGAGGCGGCCGCGGCGGGCATGCCGCACATGCCGGGCCTGCGCTGCTCGGTGAGCGTCGGCCTGGCGCAGGCCGACCCGGCCCACGACAACGTGCGCGACTGGATCGAGGCCGCCGATGCCGCGCTGTACGCGGCCAAGCACGCCGGCCGCAACCGGGTCGTCCGTGCCGGGGCCTGACCGCGCCGGCCGGCACGCGCGGGCACGCCCGTCGCACGCCCCGGCTCCTACAATGCGCGGCGAAGCGGTCGCGGCGACCGCATGAGGCTTTCCCGCGAAATGAGCGAACGCTTGCCCCGCTGGGTGCAGGACTGGCTGGGCGTGGTGGTGCCCGTGGGCCAGGTGCTGCTGATCCTCCTGGCCGCCTGGCTGCTGCAGCGCCTGGTGCGTGCGGTGATCACCCGGCTGTGCCTGCGCCACGGCCTGCCCACCGAGATGGCCACCGTGATGCGCCGGGTATCGGCCACGCTGATCAGCTTCGCCTCGCTGCTGCTGGTGCTGGAGCGCTGGGGCGTCTCGGCGACGGTGCTGTGGACCGCGTTCACCAGCTTCGCCGCGGTCGGCGCGGTGGCGTTCTTCGCGGCCTGGAGCGTGCTGTCCAACATCTTCTGCACGGTGCTGATCTTCACCAGCCGCCCGTTCCGCCTGCACGACCACGTCGAGCTGCTGGAAGGCGGCGACAAGCCCGGGCTCAAGGGCCGGGTGATCGACGTCAACCTGATCTACACAACGTTGCAGGAGGTCGGCGGCGAAGGCGCCGGCAGCGTGCTGCAGGTGCCCAACAGCCTGTTCTTCCAGCGGACCGTGCGCCGCTGGCGCGGCACCGAGGTGCCGGCGCACTGGCTGGCCCCCGCGGACGAGGACGCCCGGCCGGCCGGCCAACCGGATTGACGCCGCTCAGCGCAGCTGGCTGTCCTTGCTGCCGCGGCGGTTGTAGGCGCTGAACGCGGCCTCGCCGTCGTGCGCTTCCTGGCAGGCCACGCACAGGCGCACGCCCGGCACGGCGCGCCGGCGCGCCTCGGGGATGGGCGCGTCGCACTCCTCGCAGCGTTCCAGCCCCGGGCCCTGCCCCAGCTGCCGCCGCGCGCGCTCGACCGCGTCCTTCACCGTGGCGTCGATCTGCTCGTGGACCGCGCCGTCGCCTGCCCAGCCGGTCGCCATGGCTGCCTCCGAAGACTCCTGACGTGTGCCCAGATTGCACCCGCACCGGTGAACTGCGGCCGAGCGCGCGGCCGGCCCGCACGCGGCGCGGGAACCCGGGCGGCACCCGCCGCTCGGGGGCCGCGGTGTCTCATCGCGGCGGGACCGCCACCAGCTCCTCGTCCACCGGGTAGCCCAGGCGGCGGGCCTCGTCCACCAGCGCGCGGTAGCGCGCCGGGTCCATCCACGGTTCGCGCGCCAGGATCCACAGATGGCGGTGGTCCGGGCTGCCGACCATGGCCCAGCGGTAGCCTTCGTCCACCGCGATCACCCAGTGCCGCTTCCACACCAGCGGCATCCACGCCATCCAGTCGGGCGCGAAGCGCACCTGCAGCGAACCCGGCGCTCCCGGCACCGGCCGCGCCACGCCCTCCTCGACCAGGCGCTGGCCCTTCCCGTCCAGGCAGGCGCTGCGGATGCCCAGCATGCCGTCCTCCCGCGGGGCGAAGGCCACCGTGGCGTCGCGCACGCAGTCGCGCTGGACCGGCATGCTCAGCCGCGCCAGGACGTGCCAGGTGCCGGCATAGCGCTGCAGGTCCAGCACCGGCACCGGGGCATGGTCCGGCGTGGACTGCCCGCGCGCTGCCAGCGGCCACGCCCCGATCAACAGCCACAACCCCAGCACGGCACCCCGCATCGCACGCCCTCCTCGGCCTGCGCCACAGGGTAGCAACCGCCGGCGTGAGCGCGGTGTGGCAGGCCCTGCCGGTTCAGCCGGCGGCGCGGGCGTGCCACAGGCGCAGCAGCTCGGCCTCGCGCTCGCGGCCCAGGCCGGCCCGCAGCTTGGCCTGGCGCTCGGCCGGCAGCCCGCGGAACCAGGCCAGCAGGTCGGCGACCGTGGTGGCCAGCGGGCGGAAGGTCAGCCCGGCGGCCACCGCGCGCGCGTTGCTCACCCGGCCGTAGCCGGCATAGGGCCCGGCGTTGCGCGGCACCCAGATCGGCAGCGCCGCCTCGTGCTGCTCCAGGAACTCCGGGCTCACGTGGGTCAGCGTCATGGGGCCGCCGGTGACGGCCTGGCACCCGTGCAGCATCGCGTCCATGGTCAGCGGATAGTCGGGGCCGACGGCATTGAAGGTGCCGTAGGTGCCGGACTCGGCCAGGCGGATCATCCACTCGCCCAGGTCGCGGCCGTCGATGATCTGGATCGGGTCCTGCCCGTCGCCCGGCACCAGGATCTCGCCGCCCTGGGCCACCCGGTGCGGCCAGTAGGTGAAGCGGTCGGTCTCGTCGCGCGGGCCGACGATGTAGCCGGGGCGCACGATGGTCACCCGCTCGCCGAACTGCATGCGCGCCTCGGCCTCGCTCAGCGCCTTGAGCGCGCCGTACAGGTTCTCGATGTCGGCCATCAGCGTCTGCTGCGTCTCGGCCATCGCGTCCTTGCCCCTGTACGCGGCCAGCGGCGCGTCCTCGGTGATGCCCGGCCGGCTGCCGTCGGCGTACACCGAGATGGTGGAGATGAACAGGTAGTGGCCGACGCTGCCCTTGAGCGCCCTGCCGGCGTCGCGCACCCAGAACGGCAGGCTGGTCGGATTGTCGATGCACACGTCCCAGGTGCGGCCGCGCAGCGCCGACAGGTCGCCGGTGTTGCGGTCGCCGTGCAACTGCTCCACCTCGCCCGGCCATTCCGGCGAAGGCCGCTTGCCGCGGTTGAACAGGGTGACCTTGTGTCCGCGGGCCAGCGCGTACTGCACCTGGAACGGGCCGGTGAAGCCGGTACCGCCGAGGATCAGGATCCGCAGCGGCCGCGCCGCCCGCGCCACCGGCGCGGGCGCGGCGGCGGACACCAGCGAGGGAACGGCGGCAGCGGCGGCGGCGAGCGCGCCGAACTTGAACAGGTCGCGGCGGGTGGGCATGGCGGTCTCCGGACGGCACCGGGGCCGCCGCCCCCATGGCAGCGCTCTCTCCCCGGCCGCGATTTCATAGCACCCCGGCGCCGGCGCGGCCCATGACGAAAGTCGGGGGCCGGACCGGCACACCGCCGGCAGGGCCGGCGCCCGGCGCCCGCCTGCCTGGCGTGCCCGAAAAAAAAAGGCCCGCCGGCATCCCGCCGGCGGGCGCAAGGTACGGCTCAGGAAAGCCGACGGGAGGTGCGTCAGAAGCGGTAGTTCACGCCCACCAGGTAGGTGCGGCCCCATTCGATCCGCTCCAGCGGGCGATCCTTGCTGCCGGCGTAGGTGCGGTAGGACTCGTTGGTCAGGTTGCTCGCCTGCAGCAGCAGGCTCAGGCCCGCCAGCGGGCTGTGCTCGCCGAAGGTGTAGCCGACCTGGGCGTCGAGGATGTCCTCGCCCACCACGTAGCGCAGCGTGCGGTTGCCGGCGAAGTTGCCGATCTCGCCGATGAAGTCCGAGCGCTTGCGCTGGTTCAGCCGCACCTCGAACCCGCTGTTCTCGTAGTAGGCGGTGAAGTTGTACACGCGCCTGGACAGGCCCGGCAGCATGATCGGGTCCGAGCCGACGCTGGAGGCGCTCTCCGGGTCGCGCACGCGGATGTCGCTGTCGTTGAAGCTGGCGCTGGCGACGATGCCGAAGCCGCGCAGCGACTCGGCGAACAGATCCAGCGGCAGCGACGCCGTCAGCTCCGCGCCGCGCAGGCTGCCGCCGGTGCCGTTGAACGGCGCGCTGTAGTTGCCCGTCACCTGCACGTCCAGGTCCGGCGGCAGGGTCGCGCCGTTGGCCGCCAGCCAGTTCTCCACCTGTTCGGTGAAGTCGTAGCCGTCGCGGGTCTGGGTGTAGATGTAGCTCTTCAGGTCCTTGTAGAACACCGCCGCGGCCACGTAGGCCCGGGTACCGAAGTACTTCTCGTAGGACAGGTCGATGGCGTTGGCGCGCCAGGGGTCCAGCTCGGGGTTGCCGCCGCTGGCGCCCGGCCGGCCGGTGGAGGTGTCCACGCCGAACTCCATCGAGGCGCGCAGCTGGTCCACGCGCGGACGCGCCACCTGGCGCGCCAGGGCGAAGCGCACGGTCTGCTCGGCCGGCAGTTCGAAGGCCAGGTTCAGGCTCGGCAGGAAGTCGGTGTAGGTCTTGCCGCCGCGGATCGGGATCACCTGGCTGCCGGCCGGCTGCGAGCCGTCCCAGTAGTTGGAGGCCGAGGACTGGTCCACGTGCTGGGCCTGGATGCCGAGGTTGCCGCGCACCGGGATCGAGCCGATCTCCGCGTCGATGTTGGCGCGGAACCAGGAGGTGGTGATCTTCTCGTGCACCGACCACTGCTTCGGGATCAGGTACGACTCGGCGGTGGTCGGGTTGAACACCATGTAGCGCGCCACCGCGGCCGGCACGTTCCAGCTCGGGATGAGGCCGACGCCGGCGAAACCCAGGTCCACCAGCCCGTACTGCAGGTCCTCGCCGATGGAGGTCACGCCCTGCGGGCCCAGGTTGATGTTGCCCTCCGGCTGGGTCTTGTTCTTCTCGCGATCGGCATAGTTCACGCCGACGTCCACGTCGGAGAACCAGTGGAAGCCTTCCGGCACCGGGAAGCTGGCCACCAGCCGGTAGCCCTTGAGCTCGTCGTCCACGTGCGGCGTCTTGCCGTAGCCGGAACCGTAGATGGTGTTGGCCAGGAACAGCCGGGTGTGGTCGGAATAGTCCAGGCCCGGGTTCAGCTGCGGGAAGCCGCTGCCGCTGTAGTCGAGCACCACCGAGTCCAGCTGCGGCGCCGGCAGCAGCTGCAGGTTGTTCTCCAGGTTGGTCTCGTCGCGCTCGGTCTTGGACCAGCTGACGTCGGCCGCCAGGCGCACCTCGCCGACGTTGAATTCGTTGTTCCAGCCCAGCGCCTTGATCTCGTCCTCGCGGCGGTTGTACATGCCGCGCACCAGCGGATAGACGTTGCGGGCGATGCCGCCGGTGAAGCTGCCGTTCCCGTTGACCTGCGCATCGTCGATTTCCAGCCGGCCGTAGCCGCCGTTGTAGTCGCCGATGTGCACCTCGAACTGGTTGGCCGTGTCGTACTCCTTGGCCTTGGTGTAGAAGCCGTCCAGCGTGCTGGTCCAGCCGTTGCCGGGGCGGAACTGCAGCGTGGCCATCACGCCGTCGCGCCTGGCGTTGCCGGTGCGGCGCAGGGCCTTGATGCCGTCGGAGTAGAAGGTCCCCGGTTCCACGCCCGGCCGCCAGCCCTCGCCCACGGCCTGCCACGGCTCGTACAGGCCCACCTGGTTCTCCTGCTTGGCCGTGTCCGAATGCGAATAGCCGATGGCCAGGCCGATGGTGCGGTCGGCGAACTGGTCCACGTAGCTGACGTTGAAGCGGTTGCCGTACGGGTCCACGCCGCCGGCCTCGCCCAGCGAGTTCTTCTGGTAGCGGCCGCTGACGGCGACCACGCGCTCCTGGAAGCTGAGCGGGCGCACGGTCTGCATGTCCAGCGTGCCCGACAGGCCCTGGCCGACGAGGCCGGCGTCGGGCGTCTTGTACACGGTCACGCCGCTGATCAGCTCGGACGGGTACTGGTCGAACTCCACGCTGCGGTTGTCGCCGGTGGAGACCATCTCGCGGCCGTTGAGCGTGGTGGTGGCGAAGTCCGGGGAGAGGCCGCGCACGCTGATCACCTGGGCGCGGCCGGCCACGCGCTGTGCGGCCAGGCCCGGCAGGCGGGCGATGGACTCGGCGATGCTGACGTCCGGCAGCTTGCCGATGTCCTCGGCGGAGATCGCCTCGACGATCGAGGTCGAATCGCGCTTGACCGAGATGGCGCTCTCGATGCCGCGGCGGATGCCGGTGACCACCACCGTGTCGAGGTTGACGGCCTCGGCCTGCGGGTCCTGTCCTTCCTCGTTCGGTGCGGTCTGTGCCTGGACGCCCGTCGCCGACAGCGTCATGGCCGACGCCAGCGCCGCGCTCAGCAGGTTGCGCTTGTGATGCTGCATGTTCCCCTCTCCAAGGACGTTGTTGTGCGGTGGGACGGGTGCGTCGCGCATGGCGCGATCGCCCGTCCCTGCTACGCCGGGACGCGTCCCGGAACGTGCGGGCAATGGTAGAGGCGCCGATTGCGGACGGACCTTCTGTGCATACGTATTCATGGCGTCGTCGTCGCACGACGGACACATGCGCGGCGCACGCCGGCGCGCGTTAGCGATAACACCGCGGGCGCGGATGCGATTCCCCGCAGGCGTCGCCTCGCCGCGGCGCGACGACGCGCGCGGCATGCCGCGGACCGGGGCCGGCCCGCGGACCTGAACGGTCCCGCCGGCGCCGCTTCCCCGGGTGGCGTAAGATGGCCGGGCAATCGCCTTCTTCGCGCGACCCGACGCCAGGCTTCCACCGGCGCGCTTCGCTCCCTTCACCGCCACCCGGACCCCGCATCGCGGTCGGTCTCGCCAGGGAGCATCCTTGCCAGGCTACGACACCCAGATCCATACCCTCCGCCTGGGCGACCGCGACTACCGCATCCGCGCCCTGAGCGACCGCCAGCAGTACGCCGACCCCGACGAACACGCGCTGCGCGCGGGAATCTCGCCCGCGCAATGGAGCCTGTTCGGCCAGCTCTGGCCCGCCGGCCGCGCGCTGGCCCAGGCCATGGCGGCGCACGACGTGGCCGGCAAGCGCATCCTGGAACTGGGCTGCGGCCTGGGCCTGGCCAGCCTGGTGCTGCGCCAGCGCGGCGCGGACGTGGTCGCCAGCGACGTGCATCCGCTGGCCGAGACCTTCCTGGCGTACAACGCCGGCCTCAACGACCTGCCGGCCGTGCCCTACCGCACGCTGAGCTGGGACACGCCCAACGAGAGCCTGGGCCGCTTCGACCTGATCATCGCCAGCGACGTGCTCTACGAGCGCGGCCAGGCGGCGGTACTGGGCGGGCTGGTGGCGCGCCACGCCCGCCCGCAAAGCGAGGTGGTGCTGGTCGATCCGGGCCGCGGCCATTCCGCCGCCTTCACGCGGCTGCTGCAGGCGCAGGGCTATGCCGTGGAGGAACGGCGCCTGCCGCTGGAGGAAGGCGAAGCGCCGCCGCACCGCGGCCGCCTGCTGCACTTCCGCCGCGCCGCCCTGGCCGGGGCGGCGTGATGGCCGCGCGCGAGAAGCCGACCTGCGGCCGCTGCGACGCCGTGTGCTGCCGGTTGACGGTGGTGGTGATGGCCGACGACGCCGTGCCGCGCCACCTGGTGGTGCGCAACGCGCAGGGCGTGGAGGTGATGGCACGCAACGAGGAAGGCTGGTGCGCCGCGGTCGATCCGCTGCACCTGCATTGCTCCATCTACGCCGACCGGCCCGCCATCTGCCGCAGGTTCGCCATGGGCGGGCCGTACTGCCTGGACATCCGCGCCACCTACCGCGACCAGCGTTCGCGTGGCATCCCCCTCACCCTGTACTGACGAGGCGAAGACATGGCCACCCGCAAGCCCCCTTCCACCCAGGGCACCTACCGCAAGCCTTCCGGCCCGGCGCCCAAGGGCGGCGCCGTGCTCACCAGCGAGCGCATCTCCAGCGACCTGGAGGCCTTCCGCAAGGCGGGCGGGCGCATCGAGGTGCTGGGCACCACCCGCGTGCTCACCAAGGTCGAACAGGCGCAGAAGAAGGACGGCGCCGGCTCCTGACGGCGGCGCTCACAGCAGCTTCGGCTGCGCCGGCGGATACGCCAGGCGGCCCTCGACGATGCGCGCGGCCGGGGTGTAGGGGTGCGGGCTGGCATGCGTGGCGTCGGCGATGTGCACCACCTCGATGCCACGCAGCTTGAGCACGTCGGAGATCAGCCCGCGGTGGCAGCGCCACCACACCGCTTCGGCGCACATCATCGCCGTGCGCCGGCGCGCGGCCAGCGCCAGCAGGCGCTGCAGCCCGCGCGCGAACTCGGCGCTGTCCAGGTGGTCCGCGTAGCCCTGGAAGGCGGCGTTGCGCCAGCCGCCGTTGGGCGAATCCGGCCGCGGCTTGCGCCGCCCGCCCAGCTCCGGCAGCCACAGATACTCGATGCCGGCCCCGGGCAACGCCCGCGCCAGCGCATCGCCCGCGAACCACGGGTAGCGGCGCGAACCGGGGAAGCGGCGCACGTCGGCCACGGCCTCGATTCCCCAGCCCGCCAGCAGCGCGAGGAATTCCTCCCATCCCCGGGTGGAATGCCCCACCGTCCAGAGGGTGGCCGGATCGCCCGCGGTACCGGCCGCCATCAGCGTACCTTCCGCCGGACGCCGCGGCGGTGCATGGCGACGTGCCCGGCACCGCCGCTGCGGAACCCGCACCGTGGGTCGGTGCCCCCGCAGCGGCGCCAGCGTCCGGTGCAGCGCGTGACGCGCGCGTGCACCTTCGCGATGCGGCCGGTGACGCACCCGCGCCGCGGCTTCCGGCGCACGTGGTCGCCGACCTGGAACGCGTGGGCCATGCGATCTCCTCCTCGTGTCCGGCGCCATTGTCGTCCCGCCGGCGTCCACGGCGCGTGGGCGCGGCGTCCCCGGCAAAGCCGCGACGCGACCGCGTTGTCGCCGGCGTCGGGCCCGCCTATCGTGCGGCCGAGGGCGCCGGAAGGCGCCGCCACCGACGCGGCATCCGCATGATCCTCGACCTCGCCACCCGCGCGTACAACCACAACTGGCACCTGGACCCGGTGGTCCGCAGCCTGCTGGACACCGACTTCTACAAGCTGCTGATGCTGCAGCTGATCTGGCAACGCTACCCGACGGTGCAGGCCACCTTCGCCCTGATCAACCGCAGCCGCCAGGTGCGCCTGGCGGAGGTGGTGCCCGAGGGCGAGCTGCGTGCGCAGCTGGACCACGCCCGGACCCTGCGCTTCACCAGGAAAGAGCTGATCTGGCTGGCCGGCAACACCTTCTATGGCCGCACCCAGATGTTCCAGCCCGGCTTCCTCGCCTGGCTGGCCGACTTCCGCCTGCCGGAATACGAGCTTTCGCGCGAGGACGGGCAGTACGTGCTGCGCTTCCCCGGCCCGTGGACCCACACCACCCTGTGGGAGATCCCCGCGCTGGCCATCGTCAACGAGCTGCGCTCGCGCGCCGCCCTGCGCGACCGCGGCCGCTTCGCCCTGGACGTGCTCTACGCCCGCGCCAAGGCCCGGCTGTGGGGGAAGGTCGAACGGCTGCGCGCACTGCCCGAGCTGATGCTCTCGGACTTCGGCACCCGTCGCCGCCACGGCTTCCTGTGGCAGGGCTGGTGCGTGCAGGCGCTCAAGGAGGGCCTGGGCGCCCGCTTCATCGGCACCTCCAACGTGCTGCTGGCGATGGAGGCCGACCTGGAGGCCATCGGCACCAATGCGCACGAGCTGCCGATGGTGCTGGCCGCGCTCGCGCAGGACGACGCCGGCGTGCGCGCCGCGCCCTACCGCGTGCTGGAGGACTGGCGCGAACTGTACGGCGGCAACCTGCTGGTCGTGCTGCCGGACGCCTTCGGCACCGCCGCCTTCCTGCGCGACGCGCCCGACTGGGTCGCCGACTGGACCGGCTTCCGCCCCGACAGCCTGCCGCCGGTCGAGGGCGGCGAGCAGATCCTGCGCTGGTGGCAGGCGCGCGGCCGCGATCCGCGCGAGAAGCTGCTGGTCTTCTCCGACGGCATGGACGTGGACTCGATCGAGGCCACCCACCGCCATTTCCGCGGCCGCGTACGCACCAGCTTCGGCTGGGGCACCCACCTCACCAACGACTTCCGCGGCTGCGCGCCCTTCCCGACCGACGCCCTGGACCCGATCTCGCTGGTGTGCAAGGTGGTGGAGGCCAACGGCCGCCCGGCGGTGAAGCTGTCGGACAACCCGGCCAAGGCCACCGGCGATCCGCGCGAGGTCCAGCGCTACCTGCGCCTGTTCGGCAGCGAGGGCATGACCGAGACGGCCGTGTCGGTCTGACCCGCCGGCGGCGCGGCCGCGTTGACCCGGCTGCAACGCTGCCCGTTGCATGGTCGCGCCAGGCAGCAACGAGGCGACGCCATGACTCCGCTCGACAGGCCGCTGAAACGCGAGCTGGACATCGACGGCCGGCCGTACACGCTCACCCTCGATCCCGAGGGCCTGAAACTGGTGCCCAAGGGGCGCCGCAAGGGGCTGCAACTGCGCTGGACCGACCTGGTGAGCGGCGACGCGGCGCTGGCCACGGCGCTGCAGGCCTCGCTCGAGGCGCCCTGACCGGCGGGGCGGCCCGGCTCAGCCGGCGGCCAGCGCGTGGTCGATGGCCGCGCGGACGGCCGCCACCTGCGCCGCGTTGCACTGCGCCGGCGTGGCGCGCGGGCTGTCGGGATAGACCTCGGTGGTGGTGACGAACGGCGCATCGGTGGCGCCCGCGCACAGGCCCAGCGCGCGGCACGGGTACTCGATCACCCCGCGGTCCACCACCGGCGAACCGATGAGCCGGCCCTGCGCGTCCGCCGGCGCGATGTGGGTGACCCGCTCCACCGCCGCGATGATCGCCGCCTGGAACGCCGGCTGCGGGCGTTCGCTGTCGCCCACCAGGTAGAAGCCGTCGGGGATGCCGCCGGGCGCGAACGGCTTTCCGTCGCGCGCCGCCAGCGCCGGGCGGAACTCGGTCTCGTCGGTGTCGGTGGTCTCGTGCAGGTCCACGTGCACGCGCACCCTGCCCTGCAGCGGCGCCAGCAGCCGGATCAGCGCCGCCGATTCGGGCGCGGGGCTGTCGGCGCGGAAGGCGCGGTTGGGGTCGATCGCCTGCCGGTTCCAGCGCTGCACGTGCTCGTAGCCCCAGGGACTCACGCAGGGCACCACCAGCAGGTTGGCGCGGCCGGCGTAGTCGGCGGCGTGGTGCGCGGCGAATTCCAGCGCGCCGTGCACGCCGCTGGTCTCGTAGCCGTGCACCCCGCCGGTGACCAGCGCCGTCGACAGCGCCTCGTCCCAGTCGCGGCTGCGCAGGGCCAGCAGCGGATGCGCGCCGGCCTCGGGCGCCAGGCGTCCGTACTCGACCACGTCGAAGCGGTCCGCCAGCCGCGCCACGGCCGCCACGACGTCGTCCGCGTGGCTGCGCTGGCGCCGTTGCCGCGCCAGCCACTGTGCCCGCTCCGCCTCGCCCCAGGGCCGGCCCGGGACGCCGATGGGATAGGACACGGCCGCGGCAGTCTGGGTCATGGCGGGATTTCGCATGCGGAGGGGCGGCCACTCTACACGGCCACGGCGGCGCCGGGCCGCGCAGGCGTCCGTCCTGCGACCGTTGCCACGCAACGGCGCGCCGCGGCGCGCGTCCGTCGTGGCTGCCAGGCCGGCCCCGCAGGCCGTCAGGCGGGCCCCTCGCCGCGGCCGGCCGCCTCGATGGCCGCCACGTCGAGTTTCTTCATGCCCAGGAAGGCGCGGGTGACGCGGTCGACCACCGCCGCGTCGCCGGAGGTCATCAGCGCGTCCAGCACCACCGGCGAGATCTGCCAGGACACGCCGAAGCGGTCCTTGCACCAGCCGCACTGCTCGGCTTCGGGGACCGCGGACAGCCGGACCCAGTAACGGTCGATCTCGTCCTGGTCGCGGCAATGCACCAGGAACGACACCGCCTCGTTGAAGCCGAAGCCGTGCGGGTAGCCGCTGTCCATCGCGCCGAACCAGGTCGGGCCCAGCCGGAAATCCGAATAGGTCACCGTCCCCGCGCGGTCGTGCGGCATGCCTTCCGGGTAGCGCGCCATCTCGCCGGCCTCGGCGTCGCCGAACACCTCGCGGTAGAACGCGCCCGCCTCCTCGGCCTTGCCGTAGGCCTCGCCGGTGAACATCAGCACCGGCACGATGGCCGGGCGCGGCGGTGCGGCCGGGTCCACCGTGATCAGCTGCCAGGACAGCCCGTACCGGTCCTGGGCCCAGCCGTAGTACGGGCTGAAGGGATAGGCGTCCAGCGGCATCAGCGCCGTGCCGCCGTCGGTCAGCGCGGCCCAGGTGGCCTCCAGGCGCTCGCGCGAGCCCGGCGTGCGCGGGTCGAAGCGGACCATGAACGAGATCGACGGATTGAAGGTGAAGTACGGCCCGGCGCTGATGGCCATGAACGGCTGGCCGTGCAGCACGAAGTTCACCACGTCGCAGTCGCCGGACGGGGTGCCGCGCAGGCGCACCACCGACGCGATGCGCGAATCGGGGAACACCCCGCAGTAGAACGCCGCGGCTTCGCGGGCCTGGGTGTCGAACCACAGGTGCGGGGTGATGGGCTTGACGAGCGGCATGGCGGTTCCTCCTGGGGGACGGTCTCGACCTCACGACGCACCATGCCACCGCGGATCGACATCCGCACCCTGCCGCCATGGACCCGGGGCTCACGGCCGGGCGGCTAGGGTCCGGGCATGACCAAGCGCGCATCCGCCCCGCCCGGGGACGACCGCGGCCGGCACGGTGCCGTCCGCCTGCCCGGGCTTTCGATCGACAACTACAACTTGGCCATCCGCGACCCGGAGGGCGAAGGCTTCCTCGGCGACCGCGCCAGCCAGACCGCGTTCCGCCGGCTGCTGGACGCCGCGCGCGAGCGCCAGCGCACCGCCAAGGACCCGTTCGGGCGGACGCCGGCGGCGGAACTGTCCAAGAAGGCCATCGACCTGGTGCTGGTGGGCGGCGACCCGGACGCGGCGCACCTGCTGCACCTGGCCATCGAGGAGTACGCGCGGCAGCTGGCGCACGTGGTGCAGGCCTTCCTCGCGCAGCCGGAGTGGGACCGCGTGGACCGCCTGCTCCTGGGCGGCGGCTTCCCCGACCACGAGGCCGGCGGCCTGGCCATCCGCCGCGCGATGCGGCTGCTGGAGAACGCGGAGGCGCCGGTGCGGGTGCGCCTGCTGCGCCACCACGCCGACGAGGGCGGCCTGCTGGGCTGGGTCCCGCTGCTGCCGGAGGAGCACCGCGGGCACGACGCCTTCCTCGCCGTGGACGTGGGCGGCACCAAGATCCGCTGCGGCATCGTCGAGCACCGCCTGGACGCCGACCCCGGCGGCGGCGCGGCACGCGTGGCCGAACGGGTGAAGTGGCGCCATGCCGACGACGAGCCCGGCCGCGGCGAGGCCGTCGCGCGGCTGGCGGCCATGCTCAACGGCCTGGCCGCGCAGGCGCGTACCCTGGGCATCCGCCTGGCGCCCTTCGTCGGGGTGGCCTGCCCGGGCCGGATCGAGGCCGACGGCAGCATCCCGCAGGGGGCCCAGAACCTCCCCGGCGACTGGAACCCGCCATTCCACCTGCCCGGCGCGCTGGCCGAGCGCCTGGACCCGATCGGCGGCCGCACGCCCGGCGTGGTACTGCACAACGACGCCGTGGTCCAGGGCCTGAGCGAGCGCCTGCGCATGCGCAAGGCCCGGCGCTGGGCCGTGCTGACCATCGGTACCGGACTGGGCAACGCCAGCTACACCAACCTCTGAGCGCCCCCGCTCGGCGCCGGCCAGCCGCACTCCGCGGCCCCGCACCCGGCTGGCGTCCCGCGCACGCCGGCCACGCGACCGGCGCCCCGCGCCGAAAAAAAAGGCCGCGACGAGGCGGCCGATGCACCAAGCGGCCCCAGGGGTGGGCCGGTGCATCCCCCGACGCAACGCGGGCGCCGGGCGGGGGATGCTGCACGCTGCGACAGCAGCGCGGGCCAACGATAGCCGGGCGGCGGAGCCGCCGCAGTAGGGGAACACGCGGCCAAGCCTCGGCAGTTTCCGAGCCATGACGGGATTTTTCCCACCCCCATGCGCGGCCCGCTTCACATCCGCCTCATCGGGGCTCCGCATCCGGCCGCTACCGTGCGCCGCGTCCGTTGCCGAGAGCGCCGATGCCACAGGCCCCCTCCCCATCCGGCCCCGACCTGGTGGTCGTGGGCGCCAGCTTCGCAGGCGCCGCCTGCGCCATCGCCGCCGCGCAGCGCGGCCTGCACGTGTGCGTGCTCGAGCGCAAGCGCGACCCCGGCGACAAGCTGCACACCACCGGCATCATCGTGAAGGAGGCGGCCGAGCAGACGCTGCTCAACCGCATCCCGGCGGAGATGACCCGGCGCATCGAACAGGTTCGGCTGTACGCGCCCAGCCTGAAGCAGGTGGCGCTGGCCGCGCCGGGCTACTACTTCCTCACCACCGACACGCCGGCGGTCATGCGCTGGCTGGCCGGACAGATGCAGGCCCACGGCGTGGACCTGCGGCTGGGCTGCGCGTTCACGTCGTGCACGCGCAGCGGAGGCGGCTGGCACGTGGACGGGGTCGGCCCCACCCGCTACCTGGTCGGCGCCGATGGGGCGCGCTCGCGCGTGGCGCGGCATTGCGGTCTGGGCCAGGTGCGCCAGTTCCTCTACGGCATCGAGTACGAATTCCCCGGCAGCGTGCTGGCGCGGCCCGAGGCACTGCACTGCTTCATCAGCAAGCGCTACGCGCCGGGCTACATCGGCTGGATCGCGCAGAACCCCACCGGCATCCAGGCCGGGCTGGCGCTGCGCCACGACCCGGCGCGCGCCCGGGTGCCCGACATCGACGGCTTCCTGCTGCGCGTGGGCATGGCCGGCGGCCTGCCGCGGCACCTGCGCCCGGGCCATACCCGCGCCGGGCTCATTCCCTGCAGCGGGCCGGTGTTCGACATGGCGCGCGACGGCGCCATCCTCGTGGGCGACGCGGCCGGCGTGGTCTCGCCGGTCACGGCCGGCGGCATCCACTCGGCCTGGGAACACGGCTGGGCGGTGGGCCGGGCCATCGCCGCACACCTGCGC
>DASRYN010000033.1:0-3538 GCA_035687185.1 Pseudoxanthomonas sp.
GTTGGCCAGCTGCGCCGGGCTGGTGGCGGCCATCTGGCTGGAGGCGTATTCCTCGGCGTAACGGCGCAGCTCCTCCAGGCGCGACTCCTGCAGCGCGTGCGCCCGCTGGCGCTCGGCCAGCTCGCGCGCCACGGCATCCTCGTGCTCCTGCGCGCGGCGCAGCAGCGGGTCGATGCGGCGGGACTGGATCATGCGTCGTTCTCCTTGTCTTGCAGCAGTTGCGCCAGCGCGGCGCGGCTGTGTTCGAGGTCGGCGGCGCGGGCCACGTCCTGGCCGAGGAACTCGACGATCTCCGGCCAGCGCTCCAGCGCCTCGTCCACCACCGGGTCGTTGCCGCGCTGGTAGGCGCCGATGGCGATCAGGTCGCGGTTGGCGTTGTAGGCCGCGACCAGGCGCTTGAGCGCGCGGATGCGCGCGCGCCAGGTTTCGTCGGCGATGTCCTGGACCACGCGGCTGACCGAGGACTCCACGTCGATGGCCGGATACAGTCCGGCGTCGGCAATCCGGCGCGAGAGCAGGATGTGGCCGTCGAGGATGGCGCGGGCGGCGTCGGCGATGGGATCCTGCGGGTCGTCGCCCTCGGTCAGCACGGTATAGAAGGCGGTGATGGAGCCGCGCCCCGCTGCACCGTTGCCGGCGCGCTCCACCAGCGCGGGCAGCTTGGCGAACACGCTGGGCGGGTAGCCGCGGGTGGTGGGCGGCTCGCCGACCGACAGGCCGATCTCGCGCTGCGCCTGGGCGAAGCGGGTCAGCGAATCCATCAGCAGCAGCACGTTCAGGCCCTGGTCGCGGAACCACTCGGCGATGGCGGTGGCGCGGTAGGCGCCGTGCAGGCGCGCCAGCGGCGGGCGGTCGGCCGGGGCGGCCACCACCACCGCGCGGCGCAGGCCTTCCTCGCCCAGGGTGGTCTCGACGAAGTCGCGCACCTCGCGGCCGCGCTCGCCGATCAGGCCGACGACGATCACGTCGGCGGCGGTGTAGCGGGTCATCATGCCCAGCAGCGTCGACTTGCCCACGCCCGAGCCGGCGAACAGGCCCACGCGCTGCCCGCGGCCGATCGGCAGCAGCGCGTTGATCGCGCGCACGCCCACGTCCAGCGGCTGGGTGATGGGCTCGCGCGCCAGCGGATTGATGGCCACGCCGGCCATGCCGACGCTGCCCTCGGCGCGCACCGGCCCGCGGCCGTCCAGCGGCACGCCGTCGGAGTCCACCACGCGCCCCAGCAGGCCTTCGCCCACCTCCACGCCGCCACGGCGGCGCACCGGCACCACCCGGGCGTTGGGCAGCAGGCCGTGCAGTTCGGCGCTGGGCATGAGCGAGGTGCGCTCGCCGGCGAAGCCCACCACCTCGGCCTCGACCCAGCCGCCGTCGGCGACCTCCACCTTGCAGGTCGCGCCCATCGGCGCCTCGCAGCCGGTGGCCTCCAGGGTCAGGCCGACCGCGCGGCGCAGGATGCCCTCGCGGATCAGGCCGCGGCCGGCGCCCGGGTCCAGCGCGATCGCGTCCAGGCGCGCGGCCAGGCGCAGGTTGCGCGCGGCCAGCCAGTCGGCGGGGACGGCGGGCACCGCGCGCTCGGGCGGGGCGATGGAGGGGGGAGGCGGGGTCATGCGCCGGCCCCGGCCTTGTGCACCACGCTTTCCAGCGCGCCGCGCAGGCGCGCCTCCAGGGTGCCGTCGATGCGCACCGCCTCGGCGTGCACGCGCAGGTCGCCGCGGCCCAGGGCCGGGTCGGGGACCAGGCGCGCGCCGGACACCAGTGCCAGCAGCGGCGCCAGGGCGGCGATGTCGTCCGGGTGCAGGCGCACCTCGACCTCGCGGCTGGCGCCGCCCACCGCGTCAAGCGCCTCGGCCACCAGGTCCGAGAGCAGCACCGGGTCGGCGGCGTAGGCGCGCCCGACCAGGCTGCCGGCGATGCGCACCGCCAGTTCGCCCAGCGCGGCGGTGACCTCGTCCTCCAGCCGCGCCAGCGGACGGGTGAAGTTGTCCAGGATGCCCTCGATCTGCGCGGTCAGGCGCCGCACCTCGGCCTGGCCCTGGGCGAAGCCCTCCTGCCGGCCCTGTTCCAGCCCGGCCTGGTAGCCCTCGCGCCGCGCGGCCTCCTCGATGGCCTGGATTTCATCCAGCGTCGGCGGGCGCGGCACCGGCACGTCGGCCGGGGCGGGCGCCGGCTCCGGCGCGACGGCGGCCAGTTCCGGGGCGATCCAGCGCACGACGGCGCTCATACCAGCTCCTCGCTGCCGGCGCCGTTGAGGTTGATCACGCCCTCATCGGCCAGGCGGCGGACGATGGTGAGGATCTCCTTCTGCGCCGCCTCCACGTCGGACAGGCGCACCGGGCCGCGCGCCTCCATGTCCTCGAGCAGGATCTCGGCGGCGCGCTGGGACATGTTGCGGGTGATCTTCTCGCGCACCTTGACGTCGGCGCCGCGCAGGGCGATGCCCAGGCGCTCGCCGGAGACCTCGCGCAGGAGGGTCTGCAGCTCGCGGTCCTCCAGCTCGACCAGGTCGTCGAACACGAACATCAGGTCCTGGATGCGCTGGCTCAGCTCCGGGTCCACCTGCGAAATGGTGCCCAGGATGGACTGGTCCTGGCCGGTCTCCAGGAAGTTGAGGATGTTGGCCGCCACCTTGACCCCGCCGATGTTGGAGGCCTTGAGGTTCTGGTTGCCGGCGAACTGGCGCTCCATGATCTCGTTGAGCTCGTTGAGCGCGTTGGGCGGGATGCCGTCGAGGGTGGCGATGCGCAGCAGCACGTCGGCGCGGGTGCGCTCGGGCAGCAGGCGCAGGGTGTCGGCGGCGTGGTCGGCGTCCAGGTGCGAGAGCACGATGGCGATGATCTGCGGGTGCTCGTTGCGGACCAGGTCGGCGATGGCACGGGGGTCCATCCACTTGAGCGTGTCCAGCCCGGTGGTGTTGCGCCCCAGCAGGATGCGGTCGATCAGGCTGCCGGCCTTCTCCGCGCCCAGCGCCTGGATCAGCACGTTGCGGATGTAGTCGTCGGCGCCCACGCCCAGCGAGGTCTGCTTGTCGAGCGCGCCCTCGAAATCCTCCATCACCCGCAGCACCTGCTCGCGGGTGACGCCGCTCATGGTCGCCATGGCCAGGCCGAGCTTCTGCACTTCCTTGGCGCCCATGTGCTTGAGCACCTCGGCCGCGTCGGCCTCGCCCAGCGAGAGCAGCAGCACGGCGGCGCGCTGCACGCCGGTCAGTTCGTCGGGGTTGCTAGGCTGCTTCATTGCCCAACCAGTCCTTCACCACCTGGGCGACTCGTTTGGAATCGGCGCGCACCGCCTCGCGGGCGTTGCGCAGACGGTCCTCGTAGGCGTCGGAGGTCAGCGCCATCGGCGGGCGCTGCCCGATCTGCGCGGTGTCCTCGGCCAGCGCCGGCATGTCGTCTTCCACCAGCGACACCTCGGCGGCCTGCGGCTCGGCATTGTGCTTGGCGCGGGCCGGCGGCGCCACGATCTGGCGCAGGGCGGGGCGCAGCACGCCGAAGGCCAGCGCCAGCACCACCAGCGCCCCCACCAGCAGGCGCAGGCC
>DASRYN010000034.1:0-10790 GCA_035687185.1 Pseudoxanthomonas sp.
CACGGCGCCGGCGCATTTTCGCACGGCCGCGGTCACGGCCAGGGCGGCGGCGCGGCCTGCCAGGCGGCCAGCACCTCGGCCAGGACGGCGCGGTCCTCCTCGCGCCAGTCCGGCAGCAGCCGCGGGAAGTGGGCCGCGTCGTTCCACAGCTGCGGTTCGGTTCGCACCGCCGCGGCGTACCAGGCCACCGCTTCCTCGCGGCGATCCAGCTTCCACAGGGCCAGCGCCAGCGTGGGCGGCTGCCAGGACGGCGCGCTGGGCCAGCCGCCGATCAGCGACTGCCACTGCTCCAGCGCGCGCTGCGCCTGGCCGGCCAGGTACAGGTCCCAGGCGTAGTTCCATGTCACCGCGCGGGCCAGCCGCGCGTTGCCGGCCGCGTTGCGCTGCGCGGCGCGGTACAGCTCCTCGCCCAGCTCGGTGCGTCCCGAGCGCATGGCCACGCGCGCCAGCTGCGCGCGCGCCTCGGCGTCGCCGGGCCGGCGCTGCACCGCGGCGGCGAGCCGGTCGACCACCGCCTCGCCCTCGCCCTGCACCGCGACGATGGCGCGGGTGGTGTTCGGATCCTCGTCGAAATAGAACTCCCGCGGCGCCGGCAACGACTGCGCATGGACCCCCGCGCAGCACAGCACCAGGCCGAGGAACGTCGTCATGCGGAACTTCATGGCGTTTCCCGGAGCGGACTGCCTCCCCCGCCGGCATCGTAGCCGCCGCAGCGCACACGCGGCGAGCGCATCCCGTCACAGAATGCCCGCTTGATATCATCCGGCACGGCCGGCGATGCCCGGTACCGCCAGCGCCCAGGGCCCGCCATGACCAGCACCGCCGAACCGTCCACGCCCGCATCCGCAGCGCCGCCCGGCACCGCCGCGTTCGACCCGCACTACACGCTCGAGGACAAGTACGCGCGCCGCGAAGGCCGCATCTACCTCAGTGGCGTGCAGGCGCTGGTGCGGCTGCCGTTGATGCAGCGGCTGCGCGACCAGGCCGAGGGCCTGGACACCGCCGGTTTCGTCAGCGGCTACCGCGGCAGCCCGCTCGGCGGCTTCGACCTGGAGCTGTGGCGCGCGCGCGCGCATCTGGAAGCGGCGAAGGTGAAGTTCCAGCCGGGCCTGAACGAGGACCTCGGCGCGACCATGGTCTGGGGCACGCAGCAGACCAACCTGTTCCCCGGCGCGAACGTCGACGGCGTGTACGCCATGTGGTACGGCAAGGGCCCCGGCGTGGACCGCTGCGGCGACGTGTTCAAGCACGGCAACGCCGCCGGCACGTGGAAGCACGGCGGCGTGCTGGCGCTGGCCGCCGACGACCATGCCTGCCGCAGCTCCACCCTGCCGCACGGCAGCGAGGACGAGTTCGTCAGCGCGATGATGCCGGTGCTCAACCCCGCCGGCGTGCAGGACATCCTCGACCTGGGCCTGGTGGGCTGGGCGATGAGCCGCTACACCGGGCGCTGGATCGGCTTCAAGACCATCGCCGAGACGGTGGAATCCTCGGCCTCGGTGGAGGTCGATCCGTTCGCGCGCCGGATCGTGCTGCCGGAGGATTTCGAGCTGCCGCCGGGCGGGCTCAACATCCGCTGGCCGGACCCGCCGCTGGAGCAGGAGATGCGGCTGCACCGCTACGCGGTGGCCGCCGCGCAGGCCTTCGCGCGCGCCAACGGCATCGACCGCGTGGTGATGGACGCGCCGGACGCGCGGCTGGGCATCGTCACCGCCGGCAAGAGCTACCTGGACGTGCTGCAGGCGCTGGAGTACCTGGGCCTGGACGAGCGCGCCTGCCGCGACATCGGCATCCGCGTGTACAAGGTCGGCATGACCTGGCCGCTGGAGCCGCAGGGCATCGCCGCCTTCGCCCGCGGGCTGGAGGACATCGTGGTGGTGGAGGAGAAGCGCGCCTTCATCGAGCGGCAGATGAAGGAGCAGTTCTACAACTGGCCGGCGGCCTGGGGCCGGCGCCCGAGCATCGTGGGCAAGTACGACGAGGCCGGCGAATGGATCCTGCCGTCCACCGGCGAGCTGACCCCGGCGACCATCGCCGGGGTGATCGGCCGGCGCATCCTGCGCCTGCCCCGGTCCGGCGCGGTCGCCACCGAGTCCATCGAACAGCGCCTGCGCTGGATGGAGGAGAAAGAGGCGGAGATGGCACTGCCGCGCGCCAACTTCCCGCGCGTGCCGCACTACTGCAGCGGCTGCCCGCACAACACCAGCACGCGCGTGCCGGAAGGCTCGCGCGCGCAGGCCGGCATCGGCTGCCACTACATGGTCACGTGGATGGACCGGGCCACCGACACCTTCACCCACATGGGCGGCGAGGGCGTCACCTGGGCCGGGCAGGCGCCGTTCACCGACACCCCGCACGTGTTCCAGAACCTCGGCGACGGCACCTACTTCCACAGCGGATCGCTGGCCATCCGCCAGGCGGTGGCCGCGGGGGTGAACATCACCTACAAGATCCTCTACAACGACGCGGTGGCCATGACCGGCGGCCAGCCGGTGGACGGCACGCTGACCGTGCCGGACATCGCGCACCAGATGCGCGCCGAGGGCATCCGCAGGATCGTCGTGGTCAGCGACGAGGTCGGCAAGTGGAGCGACCCGTCGGTCTTCCCCGACGGCGTGGAGTTCTTCGACCGCCGCCAGCTTGACGAGGTGCAGCGGCAGCTGCGCGAGGTCAAGGGCGTGTCGATCCTGATCTACGACCAGGTCTGCGCCACCGAGAAGCGGCGGCGGCGCAAGCGCGGCCGGATGCCCGACCCGGACAAGCGCGTGCTGATCAACACGCTGGTGTGCGAGGGCTGCGGCGACTGCGGCCAGAAGAGCTTCTGCGTCTCGGTGCTGCCCCGGGAGACCGAGTTCGGGCGCAAGCGCGAGATCGACCAGAGCAACTGCAACAAGGACTTCAGCTGCGTCGAGGGCTTCTGCCCGAGCTTCGTCACCGTGCACGGCGGGCGCCCGCGCCGCGGCCCGCGCGCCGACGCGGCCGCGCTGCTGGACGCGCTGCCCGAGCCTGCGTTCCGCTCCGGGCTGGACCGGCCCTGGAACATCCTCATCACCGGCGTCGGCGGCACCGGCGTGGTCACCATCGGCGCGCTGCTGGGCATGGCCGGGCACCTGGAAGGCAAGGGCGCGACCGTGCTCGACCAGACCGGCCTGGCGCAGAAGGGCGGCGCGGTCACCACCCACGTGCGCATCGCGCGCCGGCCCGGGGACATCCACGCCGTGCGCATCGCCGCCGGCGAGGCCGACCTGGTGCTGGGCTGCGACATGGTGGTGGTCAACGACTACTGGGCGCTGTCCAAGGTGCGCAGCGGGCGCTCGGAGGTGGTGCTCAACACCTACCAGGCCATGCCGGGCACCTTCACCGTGCGCCCGGACCTGCACTTCCCCGCCGCCGACATCGTCGCCGGGGTGAAGCTGGCGCTGGGGGGCCGCGAGCCGCAGCTGCTGGACGCCACCCAGCTGGCCACCGCGCTGCTGGGCGACGCCATCGCCACCAACCTGTTCATGCTCGGCTACGCCTGGCAGCAGGGCCTGGTGCCGGTGTCGCGGCAGGCGCTGATGCGCGCCATCGAGCTCAACGGCGCGGCGGTGGAGATGAACCGCCAGGCCTTCGCCTGGGGCCGCCTGGCCGCGGTCGATCCGGCCGCGGTGGCCGCCGCCGCCGGCCTGTCGCGCACGCCCGAGGCGGCGCCCACCCGCGGCGACGGCCTGCACGAACTGCCGCCGGGCGGCTGGGAAGGCATCGAGTGGGGCAGCCCCAGCGCGCCGCGCCCGGCCGGCAGCGGCCAGGGCCTACGCGGCCTGCCCGAGCGCGGCGCCGCCGCGGCCGAGGGCGAGGGCCCGGCACTGCTGCCGCTGGACGACCTGCGCCTGTCGCGCAGCCTCGACGAGCTGGTCGCGCGCCGCGAACGCTTCCTGTCCGACTACCAGGACGCGGCCTATGCGCGCCGCTACCGCGAGCTGGTGGCCAAGGTGCGCGCGGCCGAGCAGCGCGCCGCGCCCGGCTCCACCGTCCTGGCCGAGGCGGTGGCCCGCTATGCCTTCAAACTCATGGCCTACAAGGACGAGTACGAGGTCGCGAGGCTGTACGCCAGCGGCGAGTTCCGGCGCCGGCTGCAGCAGCAGTTCGAGGGCGAGTACACGCTGCGCTTCCACCTGGCCCCGCCGCTGCTGGCGCGGCGGGACGCGCAGGGCCGGCTGCTCAAGCGCGAGTACGGGCCGTGGATGCTGACCGCGTTCAAGTGGCTGGCGCGGCTGAGGTTCCTGCGCGGCACCGCCCTGGACCCGTTCGGCCGCACCGCCGAGCGGCGCATGGAGCGCCGGCTGGTGGCGGACTACTTCGCCACCATCGAGCGCCTGCTGGGGAAGCTGGATGCCGGCAACCTGGCCCTGGCCGCGGAGATCGCCAGCATCCCCGAGCAGATCCGCGGCTACGGCCACGTCAAGGAGGCGCACCTGCACAGGGCCAGGGCGCGCGAAGCCGAGCTGCTGGCGCGGTGGGACGATCCGCTGCGGGTGGTGGATCGCGCCGCCTGAGCGCGGTCTTCAGTCCGGCGCCGGGCCGGTGGAACGGCGCAGCTGCAGCGCGTACGGCATCTTGACCATGCGCCCGGCGCCGCGGTTGCGGATGGCGTTGAGCAGCTGCACGGTGGCCACCTGGCCCATGTCGCGCGTGGGCTGCTGCACCGTGGTCAGCTGCGGGAAGATCTGCTGCGCGATGGGCGTGTTGTCGAAGCCGCAGACCGACACGTCGCGCGGCACGCGCAGGCCCAGCTCGCTGGCCGCGCGCATCACCCCGGCGGCCATGTCGTCGTTGGCGGCGAACACCGCGGTGGGCCGCTCCGGCAGCGACAGCAGGCGGCGCCCGGCCTCCAGGCCGGAGTCGAACGAGAACTCGCCGTCGGCCACCAGGTCCGGGTCGTAGCGCAGCCCCGCCAGGCGCAGCGCGCTGCGGTAGCCGGCCATGCGCCACTCGCTGGCGCCGTGGTCGGGATGGCCGCGCACGTGGGCGATGCGGCGGTGGCCCAGCCCGATCAGGTGCGTCACCAGCTCGCACACCGCCTCGTGCTCGTCGAGGGTGACGCCGATGCGGCCTTCGCGCGCCTTGGGCGAGATGCAGCTGAACGGCACGCCCAGCTGGTCCAGGCGGTCGAGCAGGGCCTGGCTGTCGGTCAGCGGCGGGGTCAGGATCAGGCCGTCCATGCGCGCCACGCCGACCAGTGCGTCGACCGCCTCGGCCGCATCCGGCGCGGCGAAGCCCAGCGGCTGCATCACCATGCCGTAGTGGTGGCTCTCGCACGCCTCCACCACGCCGGTGATGATCTCCATCAGGTAGTTCGGCGACGGGTTGTCGTACAGCAGCGCCACCAGGTAGGAGCGGTTGCCGGCCAGGCTGCGCGCGGACGGGTCCGGGCGGTAGTTGAGCGCGGCCACCGCCTCCCTCACCCGCGCGCGGGTGGCCTCGCGCACGCCCGGCTCGTGGTTGAGCACGCGCGAGACCGTCTTCATCGACACGCCGGCGGCCGCGGCGACGTCCTCGATCCTGGTCCTCATCGTTGCCGGCCCTCCCGGGCCGGCGCGGGCGCCGGCCCCGGGGGTTCGCCCGTCACCAGAACAGCGCGTACAGCGCGACCAGGATCGCGACCACGCCCAGCGCGCCGACGTTGAAGCCGGCCGAGGTGGAGTAGTCCACGTCGTCGGTGCGGATCAGGTCGCTGCCGGCGGCCTGCGGCCGGCCCAGCAGCGACACCGCCACGGCCAGGGCCAGCGCCAGCAGGAACACCAGGCCGACACGGTCGATGAAGGGCAGCGACGGCCAGGCCATCTTCAGCACCACCGACAGCACGAACGAGCCGATCGCCGCGGCCAGCGCGCCGGCCTCGTTGGCGCGCTTCCAGAACAGGCCCAGCACGAAGATCACCACGATGCCCGGGGTGAAGAAGCCGGTGTACTCCTGGATGTACTGGAACGCCTGGTCGAAGCTGCCCAGCAGCGGGCGCGCGGTCAGCACCGCCAGCAGCACCGACACCGCCGCGGCGACGCGGCCCACGCGCACCAGGTGCGCCTCGCTGTGCTGGCGCCGCGACTTGGCGTAGAAGTCCAGGGTGAAGATGGTGGCCACCGAGTTGATCTTGGAGGCCAGCGAGGCCACGATCGCCGCCACCAGCGCGGCGAACACCAGGCCCAGGATGCCGCTGGGCAGCAGCCGCATCATCGTCGGATAGGCCTCGTCCGGCTTGGCCAGCCCGGGCGCCAGCACCACCGCGGCGATGCCCGGCAGCACCACCACCAGCGGCATCAGCAGCTTCAGGAACGCGGCGAACACCACGCCCTTCTGCGCCTCGCGGATGTCCTTGGCCGCCAGCGCGCGCTGGATGATGTACTGGTTGAAGCCCCAGTAGCTGACGTTCATGATCCACATGCCGCCGATGAGCACGCTGATGCCCGGCAGGTCCTTGTAGAACGGGTTGTCCTTGCTGAGGATCATCTCGAAGTGGCCCGGGTGCTCGGCCCACAGCTTCGAGAAGCCGGCCAGGATGTCGCCGCCGCCGATCTGGCCCAGGGTGATGCCGGTGACCATGAGGCCGCCGAGCACCAGCAGCGTGACCTGCACGATGTCGGTCAGCGCCACCGCCTTCAGGCCGCCGTACAGCTGGTAGGCCAGCGCGAACAGGCCCAGCAGCACCAGCGCCATCATCTGGTCCATGCCGGTGACCTGCGACACCGCGATCGAGCCCAGCCAGAGGATCGAGGTCAGGTTCACGAACACGTACAGGCCCAGCCAGAACACCGCCATCAGCGTGCGGATGCGGGTGCCGTACCGTTCCTCGAGGAACTGCGGCATGGTGTAGATGCGGTTGCGCAGGAAGATCGGCAGGAAGAACTTGCCGACGATCAGCAGCGTGGCCGCCGCCATCCACTCGTACGAGGCGATGGCCAGGCCGATGGCGTAGCCGGAGCCGGACATGCCGATGATCTGCTCGGCCGAGATGTTGGCGGCGATCAGCGAGGCGCCGATGGCCCACCACGGCAGCGACTTGCTGGCCAGGAAGTAGTCGCTGGCCGACTTCTGGTGGCCGGCCTTCTCGCGCGAGACCCACTGCGCCAGGATGAAGATGCCCGCCAGGTAGGCGAGCACGATGACGATGTCCAGCGTCGCAAGTTTCACTCGATCGGCTCCTCAGGTCGTGTGGCGCGGCACGCCGGCCGCTTCCGTGGTCCGCTTCCGTGGGCGGGCGTGGCGGAAGACGGACGGCACGGCACGCCGGCCGCGCGGGCGCGGCAGGCGTGCTGCGACATGACCCGGGGCCGGCTGGTGCCGCGCCCGCGTTCTCCCTCCCCCTTGCGGCGCCCGTGGCCTAGGGCCGCGTGCGCCGTCGCCGTTGCCCCCTCCAGGCTTGGTGACAGCGCTGTCTTATCGCCGCCTTCGCGCCGCTGTCAACCATCGCCGCGCCACCGGGCATGCGCGCCGCGCCACTGCGTTGCCCAGCCGCGTCCGCGCGTGCCTGGCGCCGTCGCCACCGCTGCGATGCAGCACGGTTTTGCGCGCAACCCTCGTCCGCTTCCTGCCCGGCGACAGCGCCGCGACCGCATTGCCGGACGCCGCGGTCCGGGTCGATGCGATGGCTGCGGGGGCGGGCCGCACCGCGTCGCTGCGCCGCATGCCGCGCGGCGCAGCGGCGGAGCCCGCGCCTCGCGACATCCGCCGGTGCAGGGCCAAGGAAAGGGCGGAAAAAAAAGACGCCCGCACGGGGCGGGCGTCGGGGAAACGGGCGGCGCGGTGCGCCGCCCGGTGATCAATCCGCCTTGGCGGTCGGGCACTCCACCACGCGCTCGGCATCGCTCACCGAGCCCAGCGCCACGTTCGACACCGACAGCGTCAGCCGGCCGGCCGACTGCAGCCGCAGCACCGTGTCCAGCCTGGACATGTCGGCGCCGGCGGCGGCGAAGCACTTCAGCGGCACGCCCAGCGTGGTCCAGCCGTTCTCCGGCAGGCCCGACAGCGCCGCCTGCAGCGGCACGCTGCCGGCGCAGCCCTGGCCGCAGGCCATCTGCGCGGTCACCTGCGCCGGCACCGCCGACTCGCGGCGCAGGGTCAGCACCAGCAGCAGGTCGCCGTTGGTCTCGCGGCTCAGGTCCTGCGGGCGGTCGGCCAGCAGCGCCAGCGCGGCCGGGGCCTTGCCGGACCAGGCCAGCTGCCGCGCGTCCTCCTGTGCGCGGTGGTCGACGCCGCGCACCACCAGGCTCTCGCCGTCCAGCGCCACCGGCACCGAGGTCACCTTGCGGCGCTGGTCGCCCTCGCCCTCCAGCTGCATCGACAGGCCCGCGGCCACCTTGCCGCGCACGAAGTACACGCCCGCCGGCGCGGCCTCGCCGCTGATGCCCGAGTCCTCCGGCAGCGGAGCCAGGTCGCCCTTGTCGGCGTAGGTCAGGCCGAAGCCGTAGGCGAACAGCGGGTCGTAGCCTTCCTGGCCGACGTTGTTGGCGTACTGGTCGGCGCGGCGCGGCCAGGAGAAGCTCAGCTTGCCCTTGAAGTCGTGGTTCACCGAGCCGTCGGGCTTGCGCAGCAGCACATCGGCCACGCCGGCGCCCTCCGAGCCCGGCAGCCAGGCGGCGACGAAGGCGTCGGCGGCGTTGATCTCGCGGTTCACCCACAGCGGGCGGCCGCTGATGAACACCGCCACCACCGGGATGCCGTCGGCCTTGAGCCGCTTGAGCAGCGCCAGGTCGCTCTCGTCGCCCGGCTTGTACAGCAGGTTGGGGATGTCGCCCTGGAACTCGGCGTAGGGCTCCTCGCCGAACACCACCACGGCCACGTCCGGCTTCTGCTTGTACTTGCCGTCCGCCGCCAGCTCGGCGCTGCCGCCGGCGGCCTGGACCGCGCGCTGCAGGCCTTCCCAGATGGTGTCGGCGTTCGGGTAGTCGGCACGCGTGGTGCCGGTGCCCTGCCAGTTCAGCGTCCAGCCGCCGGCCTGGCGGCCGACGTCGTCGGCGTGGGTGCCGGCGACCAGCAGCCGGGTCTTGGGATTGAGCGGCAGCAGGCCGTTCTGGTTCTTCAGCAGCACCAGCGATTCGCGCACCGCCTGGCGCGCCACGGCGCGGTGCTCGGGCGCGCCGAGCAGCTCGAACTTGCCGCCCAGCGGGCGCTGCGAGGGCTTGCCGGCCTCGAACAGATTCATGCGGAACTTGACCCGCAGGATGCGGCGCACCGCGTCGTCCAGGCGCTCCATCGGCACCGTGCCGGACTTCACCGCGGCCAGGGTGCTCTCGTAGATGCCCTTCCAGCTGTCCGGGGCCATGTACAGGTCCAGGCCGGCCGCCAGCGACGCGGGACAGTTGTCGTTGCTGCAGCCGGCGATCTGGCCGTGGCCGTTCCAGTCGCCGACCACGAAGCCGCCGAAGTTCATGCGGCCCTTGAGCACGTCGGTCAGCAGCGGCTTGTGGCCGTGCATCTTGGTGCCGTGGAAGCTGTTGAACGAGGCCATCACGATCTGCGCGCCGGCGGCCACCGCCGACGGGTAGCCGGCGCCGTGCACGTCGCGCAGCACCGCCTCGCTGACCTGGGTGTCGCCCTGGTCCTTGCCGTCGGTGGTGCCGCCGTCGCCGAGGAAGTGCTTCACCGACGAGGCCACGTGGTGGCCGTCCAGGAACTCCGGCGTGCCGGGCTTGCCCTGCAGGCCCTCGACCATCGCGCCGGCGTAGCTGGCCACCACCTCCGGATGCTCGGCGTAGCCTTCGTAGCTGCGGCCCCAGCGATCGTCCTGCGGCACCGCCACGGTGGGCGCGAAGGTCCACTCCATGCCGGTGGCGCGGGTCTCGATGGCGGTGATGCGGCCGATCTCGCGGATCAGGTCCGGGTTGCGGGCGGCGCCTAGGCCGATGTTGTGCGGGAACAGGGTTGCGCCGACGATGTTGCTCTGCCCGTGCACCGCGTCGATGCCGAAGATCACCGGGATGGCCTTGCCGCCGCCGGAGGTGTCCATCGACGCCTCGTAGAACGCGTCGGCCAGCGCCAGCCACTCGGCGGGCTTGGCGTTGTAGCGGCCGCCGGGGTCGGAGCTGCCGCCGGCCAGGATGGAACCGAGGCGGTACTTGCGCACGTCGTCCGGGGTGATGCTGGCGATGTCGCCCTGCACCACCTGGCCGACCTTCTCCTCCAGCGTCATGCTGGCCAGCAGGTCCTCGACCTTCTTCTCCAGCGCCGGGTCGGCGGCGAACGGCCACTGCACCTGCGGCCACTGCTCGGGATGGATGCTGCCGTCGCTGGCCGCCTCGGCCGGCGGCGCGGCGGCGGCGGTGCCGGCGTCCGTCGGCGCGGGCGCCTCGTCCCGGCAGGCCGACAGCAGGGCCAGCGCCAGTGCGCCGGCCAGGGTGGTGGCGATACGGATGCCCGGCGCGCGGGCGCCGCGAAGCATGCTGCTCAAGGTGTTCCCCTCCGCGTTCGATGGATGGCGCGCCCGGTCGCGCGCGGCGCCGGACGAGGTTCGACGAACCGTCGGGGGCAGAGGCTCCGGGCAAACTGGCAGCGCTGTCAATTGCGTGGCCGCCGGCTGCCGGGGCCACGCGCCCGGGCCGGCCGCGGCAAGTGGCGGCGGGGGCGGGAAAAACGCCGTGGCGGCGGGTGTCCGCGCCGCGGCGGCCCCGCACCGCCCGGACCGCGACGGGCCCGGCCGCTGTTGCATCGCAGCAGGCCATTGCGGCGATCCGGCGCGACGCCGGCGGGCCGGGCGCGCCTCCGGAAGCGGACGGCGCACGATGCCGCGCGGTCGTCGCTGCCGCGTGCGCGGCCCG
>DASRYN010000035.1:0-16400 GCA_035687185.1 Pseudoxanthomonas sp.
GCTCGTCGATCTCGGCGGAAATGAACAGCACCGCCATGCCCCCACGCGCCAGCTTCACCACTTCGCCCATGATTTCCTGCTTGGCGGCGATGTCGATGCCGCGGGTGGGCTCGTCCAGCACCAGCAGCCGGGGTTCGGTCGCCAGCCACCGTGCCAGCACGACCTTCTGCTGGTTGCCGCCCGACAGCGCCCCGACCGGCGTCTCGATGTCGGCCGTCTTGATGCCGAGCAGCTCGACGAAATGCCGGGCCAGCGATTCCTGCCGTGCCCGCGGCAGGCAGCGGCGCCAGCCCGTGCGCGCCTGCAGGGCCAGCACCACGTTCTCGCGCACCGACAGTTCGGCGACGATGCCTTCGGTCTTGCGCTCTTCCGGGCACAGTGCCAGGCCGCGGCGCACCGCATCGGCGGGGTGGCGCAGGTCCACGTCCGCGCCGTCGATGCGCAACCGGCCCACCTCGATCCGGTCCAGCCCGAACAGCAGCCGCGCCAGCTCGGTACGGCCGGAGCCCAGCAAGCCGCCGAGCCCGAGGACTTCGCCCGCGTGCAGGCGCAGGTCGACCGGGTGCAGCTTGCCGCGCGCGCCGATGCCCTCGGCTTCGACCAGGGCGGGCGCGTCCCCGGCGGCCGCGGCGGCGCCGTGCGCGCCCGCCAGTTCGACCTCGCGCCCCACCATCGCCGCGACCAGCGCAGGTGGCGGCAGCTCCGCGGCGGCGAATTCGCCCACGTTGCGGCCGTTGCGCAGCACCGTGATGCGGTCGCAGATGGCGTAGACCTGGTCGAGGAAGTGAGTGACGAACAGGATCGCCATGCCGCGCTCGCGCAGGCGGCGCATCACCCGGAACAGCTCGCGCACCTCGCCTTCGTCCAGGCTGGAGGTGGGCTCGTCGAGGATCAGCACCTTCGCCGACACGCCCAGCGCACGCGCAATGGCGACCATCTGCTGCACCGCCACCGGATAGCTGGCCAGCGGCAGGTCGACGTCGATGTCCAGGTTCAGCTCGCGCAGCAGCGTGCGGGCTTCCGCGCGCGCGCGCGTCCAGTCGATGCCGCCCCAGCGCCGGCGCGGATAGCGGCCGGCGCAGATGTTCTCGGCGACCGAGAGGTTGGGGCACAGGTTCACTTCCTGGTAGACCGTGCTGATGCCTTCGCGCTGCGCCTCCAGCGGCGTGGCCGGGGCGATGTCGCGGCCGTCGAGCACGATGCGCCCGCCGTCGCTGCGCTCCACGCCGGTCAGCAGCTTGATCAGCGTGGACTTGCCCGCGCCGTTCTGGCCCATCAGCGCGTGCACTTCGCCGGCGCGCAGGCGCAGGCCGGCGTCGTCCAGTGCGACGGTGGCGCCGTAGCGCTTGCCCAGGCCTTGCGCTTCAAGCACCAGCGCGGGCATCGCGTCGTTCATCAGTACTTGCGCTTCGGCAGTTCGGCCGCGGCCTGTTCCTGGGTGAACACGCCCTCCTCCACCTGCACGCGCCTGGGCACCGGCTTGCCGGCGGCCACGTCGCGGATCAGGCCGGCGAGCTGTTCGCCGAACAGCGGGTTGCATTCGACGGTGGCGTTGAGCTTGCCGGCCTTCATCGCCTCGAACGCGCCGCGCACGCCGTCGATGGACACGATGCGGATGTCCACGCCCGGCTTCAGCCCGGCTTCCTCGATGGCCTGGATCGCGCCGATGGCCATGTCGTCGTTGTGCGCGAACAGCACGTCGATGTCCTGCTCCGCCTTGAGGAAGGCTTCCATCACTTCCTTGCCCTTGGCGCGGGTGAAGTCGCCGCTCTGCGAACGCACGATGGCGAAGCGCTTGTCCGCGTCGATGACTTCGCGGAAGCCCTTCATGCGGTCGTTGGCCGGGGCGGAGCCGACCGTGCCCTGCAGTTCGACGATGCGGATCGGGCCAGCCTGGTCCTTGCTGTCCTGGAGCAGCCAGCGCGCGGCGCGGCGGCCTTCCTCGACGAAGTCCGAGCCGATGAAGGTGGCGTACAGCGAATCGTCGCTGACCTTGACCGCGCGGTCGGTCAGCACCACCGGGATGCCGGCGGCCTTGGCTTCGCGCAGCACCGATTCCCAGCCGGTTTCGACCACCGGCGAAAACGCGATCACGTCCACGCGCTGGGCGATGAAGCTGCGCAGCGCCTTGATCTGGTTCTCCTGCTTCTGCTGCGCGTCGGAGAATTTCAGACGGAACTCCGGCTCCTTCAGCGCGGCCTTGATCGAGGCGGTGTTGGCCGTGCGCCATTCGCTTTCGGCGCCGACCTGGCTGAAGCCCACGGTGATGGGCCCGCCGGCGTCGCCCGCGCCCCCGGCCGGGTCGCCGCCGCCGGAGCACGCGGCCAGCAGCAGCGCCAGCGCGCATGCCGCGCCTTGCCTGACCAGGTCGTTTAAGTGCAGGTTTCGCATCGCGTTCCCTCCCAAGAACCCTTGCCGTTGGTTGCCGCGGTCAGGCCGCGGTGTAGGCGGTTTTCACCGTGGTGTAGAACTCCACCGCGTAGCGCCCCTGTTCGCGCGGGCCGTAGCTCGAGGCCTTGCGTCCGCCGAAGGGCACGTGCGGATCCACCCCCGCGGTCGGCAGGTTGACCATCACCATGCCGGCCTGCGCGTGGCGCTTGAAGTGCGTGGCGTGTTTCAGCGACGTGGTGCAGATGCCGGCGCACAGGCCGAACTCGGTGTCGTTGGCCAGGGCCAGCGCGTGTTCGTAATCGTCGGCGCGGATCACCGCCGCGACCGGGCCGAAGATTTCCTCGCGGCTGATGCGCAGCTCGGGCCTGGCCGCGAACAGCGTCGGCGCGAGGAAGTGGCCCTGCGTGGCGCATTCGACCATGTCGCCGCCGAACAGCAGTTCCGCGCCTTCGTCGCGGCCGGCCTTGATGTAGGAAAGATCGGTGTCGAGCTGGCCCTTGCTGGCGACCGGGCCGATGTCGATGCCCGCCTGCAGCGGATCGCCCACTTTCACCTTGGCCAGGCGCGCCTGCATCCTCGCCACGAATTCGTCGTGGATGCGGCTCTCGACGATCAGCCTGCTCGATGCGGTGCAGCGCTGGCCGGTGGAGAAGAACGCGCCGTTGACCGCGCATTCCACCGCCTTGTCCAGGTCCGCATCGGCCAGCACCACCAGCGGGTTCTTCCCGCCCATTTCCATCTGCACCTTCAGCGCGCGTTCGGCGGCCTGCTTGAGCAATGCATGGCCGGTGGGCACCGAACCGGTGAAGGTCAGCGCATCGAGCTTGCCGTGTTCGACCAGCGCCTGGCCGACCACGCGGCCGGCGCCCAGCACCATGTTGAACACGCCCGACGGCACGCCGGCGCGCACCAGGATGTCGGCGATGGCCCAGGCGCAGCCCGGCACGATTTCCGCCGGCTTGAACACCACGGTGTTGCCATAGGCCAGCGCCGGCGCGATCTTCCACGCGGGAATGGCCAGCGGGAAATTCCACGGCGCGATGATGCCGACCACGCCCACCGGCTCGCGGGTGATTTCCACGTCCACGCCGGGGCGGGTCGAGGCCAGCTTCTCGCCCGGGATGCGCAGCGCCTCGCCGGCGAAGAACTTGAAGATCTGCCCGGCGCGCGCGGCTTCGCCGATGCTCTCCGGCAGGGTCTTGCCTTCCTCCATCGCCAGCAGCCGGCCCAGTTCCTCCTTGCGCGCCAGGATCTCGCTGCCGACCGCGTCCAGGATGTCGAAGCGCTGCTGCGGCGAGGTCAGCGACCATGCCGGCAGCGCGGCCGCGGCGGCTTCCACCGCCTGCGCGACCTGCGCGGCGTCGACCACGCCGTACTCGCCGACCGGCGCGGCCAGGTTGGCCGGGTTCTCGTCGGGATGGCTGCCCGCGCCCGCGACCCACTGGCCCGCGATGTAGCTCTGGAACTGTCGGTTCATCTCGTCACTCCGGAAGGCGGTGGGTGGGGGTCACAGCGCGCGCACGCCGCCCGGCGCGAACCCGGGCTCGACCGTGGCCAGCGGGTTGCGCAGCGGGGCGCCGAAGCCGGAGAGCTCGATCTCGAACACGTCGCCCGGCTGCGCGCTCACCCCGTCGGCGAAGCTGAGCGTCGCGGTGCCGAAGAAGTGCAGGTGCACGTCGCCGGGGCGACGGTGGGCGGCGTACTTGAAATGGTGGTACTCCAGATTGGCCAGCGAGTGGCACATGTTGTCCTCGCCGGTCACGAACGGCTTCTCCCAGATTATCCCGTCGCCGCGGCGGATGCGGCTGGTCCCGTGCAGGTCGCGCGGCAGCTCCCCGGTCCGCAGCTCCGGGCCGATGGCACAGGCGCGCAGCTTGGAGTGCGCCAGGTACAGGTAGTTCCGGCGCTCGGTGACGTGGTCGGAGAACTCGTTGCCCACCGCGAAGCCCAGCCGGTGCGGGGTCCCGTCGGGGCCGATCAGGTACAGGCCCACCAGCTCCGGTTCCTCGCCGCCGTCGAGGGCGAAGGCGGGCGAGGGGATCGGCCGGCCGGGCGGGACCACGATGCTGCCGTCGCCCTTGTAGAACCACTCGGGCTGCACGCCGGCCAGGCCGGCCGCCGGCACCCCGCCTTCCACGCCCCACTGGAACATCCTCATCGAGTCGGACAGCGTGCCGGACTCGGCCTGCTGCTTGAGATTGCGGTGCATGGCGTCGCGCGCGGCGGCGCTGCCCAGGTGGGTGAGGCCGGTGCCGGAGACCATGCAGTGCGCCGGGTCCGGGTGGTGCAGCGGCGCCAGCACCCGCTGCGCCGCCAGCAGTTCGCCCAGGTCGGCGCGCGCCCCCCCCAGGCGGGCCCCGGCCTCGGCCTCCAGGCCGCGGCCGGCGGCGATCGCGGCCGAGGCCAGCTCGTACATCGAGCCGGTGCGCTCCAGCAGCCGCACCTCGCGGCCGTCGGCGCCCACCGCGCCCACGCGCACCGCGCCGGAATCGTCGATCAGCTGGATCAGTCGCATCTGTGCTTGGCCTGCATCGGAGGGAGGGTGGCGCCGGGCACCGGGGCCCGGCCTATTCTGGGCCGATCATGGATATGCAACAAATAAACAAATAGTCATAATCCATACGAAAGCCGATATCGGAAGCCGCGATGCCCACGCCGCCCTGGTTCGTCCGCGCCCGCCTCAAGACCCGGCAGTTGATGCTGCTGATCGCCATCGAGGAACACGGCAACATCCACCGCGCCGCCGAGGCGCTGAACATGTCGCAGCCGGCGGCGTCGAAGCTGCTCAAGGACCTGGAGGACCTGATCGGGGTGCCGCTGTTCGAGCGACTGCCGCGCGGCATGCGCGCCACCTGGTACGGCGAGAGCATGATCCGGCACGCACGCATCGCCCTGTCCAGCCTCAACGAGGCCGGCGCGGAGATCGAGGCGCTGCGCGCCGGCCACGCCGGCAACGTGTCCATCGGCGCCATCGCCGGCCCGGCCATGACCCTGCTGCCGCCGGCGCTGGCGCGGATCAACCGCGACCACCCGGACCTGCGCGTGTCGGTGCTCGTGGAGAGCAGCGACGTGTTGCTGGAACACCTGGCGCAGAACCGGATCGACCTGATGGTCGGCCGCCTGTTCGCGCGGCACGACAAGCGCAACCTTCACTACGAGCCGCTGGCCGAGGAGGAGGTCTGCGCCATCGCGCGCCCGGACCATCCGCTGCTGGGCGCCAAGCGGCCGCCGCTGGAGCAGCTGGCGCAGGCCTCGTGGGTGGTGCCGCCGGAGGGCAGCGTGCTGCGCCACCGCTTCGAGCTGATGTTCCAGAACGCCGGGCTGCAGGCGCCGCGCCGGGTGATCGGCACCGCCGCGCTGGTGCTGCTGCCGCGCCTGCTGCGCGACAGCGACCACCTGGCCGTGGTGCCGGTGGACGTGGGCCGCTACTACGCCGAACACGGCATGGTGCGGATCGTGCCGGTGGAACTGTCCTGCCGCATGGACTCGTTCGGCTTCATCACCCGCACCGACTGGCTGCTGTCGCCGGGCGCGCAGACCGTGCTGGCGGCGATGAAGGATGCCGCGGCCGAGGTGTACGGCTGACAAGCAGGGCAGGAGCGGCTTCAGCCGCTCCTGCCGATCACCGCGCCCATCGACGCCGGTCAATCGTGGAAGGCTTCGACCACCTTCCTCCGCCCCAGCATGAAGGCGTCGGCGACATGGCGCAGGGGAGCGAGATCGACGTCCGACTGGCCCGCCTTGATGATCTCGGCAAAGCGCCTGTACAGCGAGGGATACTCCTGCTCCGGCTGTTCGTGCACGAGCCGGCCATCGACCGACAGCTTCGCGCCGCCTTCGGACAGCACCATCTCGCCGGCGTCGGTCTGCGCCACGATGTCCCAGCTCTGCTTGCCGGTCTGGCGCCAGTCGAACTCCGCCGTCAGGTCCAGGCCGGCGTCGTCGGTGAAGGCGATCGTTGCGGCGATGGGCGCGTCGCGGTTGGCGGGGAACTCCAGCGTCGCGGCGGTGGCGAACACCGGCCGCGGCAGGATGCGGGTGACGATGGACAGTGCGTTGATGCCCGGATCGAACACGCCCAGCCCGCCGGGCTGCCAGATCCATTCCTGGTTCGGGTGCCACTGGCGCACGTCCTCCTTCCAGGAGACGCGCATGGCGCGGACCCGGGTGCCGGCCAGGAACTCCCGCGCCGCTTCCACCGCCGGCGCATGGCGCGAATGCCAGCTGGCGAACAGCGACACGCCGCGCGCGGCGGCCATGGCGGCCAGGTGCTCGACCTCCGACAGCGTCGCCCCCGGCGGCTTCTCCAGGAACACGTGCTTGCCGGCCGCCAGCGCCTTCACCGCGGCCTGGTGGCGGTACTGCGGCGGCATGCACAGCGCCACGGCGTCGATGGCCGGCACGGACGCCAGCATTTCGTCGATCGAGCCGAAGTTGGCGATGCCGTCGACGCGGCCCTGCCGGCTGGCGGCGGCGACCAGGCGGTAGTCGCCGTTGCCGGCCACGGCCGGCAGGTGCTGGTCGCGCACGATCTTGCCGACGCCCACGATTGCGAGGTTGATGGCTGGCACGGACAGGTTCCCCGGGGAGCCGCACACCGATACATGCATCCGTATCGATAGTGCGTATATTGTTATTTTTACAATATCAATATGCCCGGTAGGATCGCCGCCGTAAAGGGCCGCGCCGCGCGCGCCGGCCCGCGCCTCCACCGATCCAGGATCCCGCCAGACATGGGCTCACCGCAAAAGCCGGTACGACGCAGCCAGGAGTGGTTCGGCCGCGTCGGCAAGCAGGGCTTCTACTACCGCAGCTGGCTCAAGAGCCTGGGCCTGCCGCACGACGTGTTCGACGGCCGCCCGGTCATCGGCATCTGCAACACCTGGTCGGAACTGACGCCCTGCAACAGCTCGCTGCGCGACCTGGCCGAGCACGTGAAGCGCGGCGTCTACGAAGCCGGCGGCCTGCCGCTCGAGTTCCCGGTGATGTCGCTGGGCGAGACCCAGGTGCGGCCCACCGCGATGCTGTTCCGCAACCTGGTCAGCATGGACGTGGAGGAGTCGATCCGCGCCAACCCCATCGACGGCGTGGTGCTGCTGGTGGGCTGCGACAAGACCACGCCTTCGCTGCTGATGGGCGCGGCCAGCGTGGACCTGCCGACCATCGCCGTGTCCGCCGGGCCGTCGCTGTCGGGCAACTGGCGCGGCAAGCCGGTCGGGTCCGGCACCGGCGTGATCGAGATGTCGGAGATGGTGCGCGCCGGCACGCTGAGCCAGGCGGAGTTCGAGGAGGCCGAGGCCTGCATGCAGCGCTCCAAGGGCAGCTGCATGACCATGGGCACGGCGTCCACGATGGCCTGCATGGTCGAGGCGCTGGGCATGTCGCTGCCGGAGAACGCCGCGATCCCGGCGGTGGACTCGCGCCGCTTCCGCCTGGCCCACCTCAGCGGCCGGCGCATCGTGCGGATGGTCGAGGAAGACCTGCGCATGTCGAAGATCCTCACCCGCGCCGCGTTCGAGAACGCCATCCGCACCAACGCGGCGATCGGCGGTTCCACGAACGCGGTGATGCACCTGCTGGCGCTGGCCGGGCGCATCGGCGTGCCGCTGTCGCTGCAGGATTTCGACGACCTGGCCTCCCGGCTGCCGTGCCTGGTCAACCTCAAGCCGTCGGGCCAGTACCTGATGGAGGACTTCTACTACGCCGGCGGTCTGCCCGCGGTACTGCGCGAGATCGCCGACCACCTGCACCTGGACGCGACGACAGCCAACGGCCAGACCCTGGGCGAGAACATCGCGCAGGCGCCGTGCTGGAACCGCGAGGTCATCCGCAGCGCCGGCCAGCCGCTGCGCGCCGAAGCCGGCATCGCCGTGCTGCGCGGCAACCTGGCGCCGGACGGCGCGGTGATCAAGCCGTCGGCGGCCTCCCCGCACCTGCTGCGGCACCGCGGCCGCGCCGTGGTGTTCAGGGACATCGAGGATTTCAAGGCGCGCATCGACGACGAGACGCTGGACATCGACGAGACCTGCGTGATGGTGCTGCAGAACTGCGGCCCGCGCGGTTATCCGGGCATGGCCGAGGTCGGCAACATGCCGCTGCCGCCGAAGCTGCTGCGCCGGGGCATCACCGACCTGGTGCGCATCTCCGACGCGCGCATGAGCGGCACCGCCTACGGCACGGTGGTCCTGCACGTCTCGCCGGAAGCCGCGGCCGGCGGCCCGCTGGCGCTGGTGCGCGACGGCGACTTCGTCGAGCTGGACGTTCCGGGCCGCCGTCTGCACCTGGACGTGTCCGACGAGGAACTGGCGCGCCGCCGCGCGGAATGGCGCGAGCCGCCGCGTCCCGCGCGCGGCTGGGCCAGGATCTACGTGGACCACGTGCAGCAGGCGCACCTGGGCGCCGACCTGGACGTGCTGGTCGGCGGCAGCGGCGACACGGTCGGCCGCGACTCGCACTGAGCCTACGCGCATGCGCGCGCCGCGACTGCTCGCTCCCCCGCGTTGCCTGTGGCCGGTGGGTGCCACGCTCGGCGAGGGGCCGTGCTGGTCGGCGCGTGCGCAGGCGCTGTACTTCGTCGACATCCTCGGCCGGCGGCTGCTCCGCTGCGACGCCGAGGGGCGGGCGCGCGCCAGCTGGGACTTCGACGAGGAGATCTCGGCCGTGGCCGAGTGCGCCGATGGCGACGGGCTGCTGGTCAGCCTGCGCCACGACCTGGCGCTCTTCGACCCGGACGGCGGCGCATTGCACCGCCTGGTCCGCCCGGAGCCGGAACGCCCCGGCAACCGCTTCAACGACGGCAAGTGCGATGCGCGCGGGCGCTTCTGGGCCGGCAGCACCGACTTCGCCTGCGTCGCCCCGGCCGGCGCGCTGTACCGCTACGACGGCGATGCGTGCGCGCGCGTGCTCGACGGCGCGTTCATCAGCAACGGCCCGGCCTGGTCGCGCGACGGCCGCACGCTGTTCTTCAACGAGACCGGACGCGCCTGCACCTACGCCTTCGCCTTCGACCCGGACACCGGCGAGCTGGGCGAACGCCGCCTGTGGCGGCAGTGGAACGAGACGGAGGAGGGCGCGCCCGACGGCATGACCGTCGATGCCGACGGGCGGCTGTGGATCGCGCACTGGGGCGGCGGCGCGGTGGGCTGCTACGACGCGGACAGCGGCGCGACGCTGGCGCGCTTCGAGCTGCCGGCGTCGAACGTGACCAGCTGCTGTTTCGGCGGCGCGGAGCTGTCCACGCTGTTCGTCACCACCGCGCGCGTCGGCCTGGACGAGGCGCAGCGGCAGGCGCAGCCGCTGGCCGGTGCGCTGTTCGCCCTGCAGCTGGACGTGCAGGGCTTGCCGGCGAACCGCTTCGCCGGTTGAGAGGCATCGGGGCGTCAGGCCCGGTCCAGCGCGGCGGCGACCTCCGGCCACGCGCGGTCGCGGCCGGGCACGGCGAAGACGTACTCGATCCGGCGGCGATAGGACTCGCCGGGGCGCAGGACCGCGCCGGGGAAATCCGCGCGGTTCGGCGCATCCGGGAAGTCCTGCGGTTCCAGGCACAGCCCGCGGCCGAGGCCCGGGTGCTGCCTGTCCAGTCCGTGCCCGCCGTAGAGCTGCACCGCGGGCGCGTCGCACAGGATGCGCATGGCCACGCCGCTGTGCGGCGAATACAGTTCGGCCACGCAGTCGTGCGGCTGCTGCAGTACCAGGCAGTGGTCGTAGCCGCCGCCCGCCTGCAGTTGCGCATCGGAGTCGTCGTAGCGCGAGGCCAGCGTCGCCGCTTCGCGGAAATCGAACGGCGTGCCGTCCACCGGCGCGATCCCGCCGGTCGGGATCAGCTCGCCATCGACCGGCAGGTAGGCGCGCGCCGGCACCCGCAGCCACTGTGCGTCGGCCGGCACCGCCGGGTCGCCGGCGAGGTTGAAATAGGGGTGATGCGTGGGATTGAACGGCGTGGGCGCGTCGCACTGCGCTTCGAAGCACAGTTGCAGCCGCGTGCCCTGAAGGCGGTAGCTGGCGGTGACCTCGAGCGTGCCGGGATAGCCTTCCTCGCCGTCGGGCGAACGGTAGTGCAGCACCAGCCCGTCCTCCGCATGCGAGCGCACCGTCCACATGCGCCGGCCGAAGCCCAGCAGGCCGCCGTGCAGGTGGTTGCGCCCCTCGTTCGCGGCCAGGCGGTGCTCGCGGCCGTCCAGCACGAAGCGCGCGCCGCCGATGCGGTTGCCATAGCGGCCGACGAGGATGCCGAGGTACGCCGGGTCGGCGCGGTAGGCGCGCGCGTCGGCAAGCCCGAGCACCAGCCCGACGCAGCGCCCCTCCACCGGCAGTTCCAGCCGCGCAAGGATGCCGCCCAGGTCCAGCACTTCCGCCTGCAACCCGACCCCGTCGCCCAGGCGGTAGGCGTGCACCGCCGTCCCGTCGTCCAGCCGGCCGAAACTCCGCACGCGCATCGCCACGTTCCCTTCCCCGAAGGCCCCAGCATAGGCGGCGCGCACGCGCGCAACCATGCGCGGAACCGCATCGCACCGGCCGAAAACGGAATGCCGCGCAGGGCGGCGGGTGGCCGGAATACGGATAAGCCTTTTCGTATCGCTGACTTGATTTATTTCATTGGCAGGTTATTCCGGTGCCCACTATGCTCGACCCGCTGCCGCCGTGTTGGCGCCGCGCTTGCACTGGCGCACCGGATGCAGGCGCGCCCGCGCTTCCACCGCAACCCGGATTCCCGTTTCTGGCCCGTGCCTCCCGACCGCCCGGATGCGCCTGCGAGGGCACCGGGCGTTTTTTTTCGATTCCGCGACGACCGAGGTGAACACGATGCTGAAGGACACGCTGCGAAAGATCGGGCTGCACAGGCTGGCGCTGGCCGCCGCCCTGCCGCTGGCCGCCGCCGCGCAGGCGCAGGCCGCCAACACGGTGCAGGCCACGCTGCGCGCCGACCAGCCCGGCGAAACCGTCAGCCGCTACATCTTCGGCCAGTTCGCCGAGCATCTGGGCTACGGCATTTACGGGGGCATCTGGGTGGGCGAGGATTCGAAGATCCCCAACACCCGCGGCTACCGCAACGACGTGGTGCAGGCCCTCCGGCACCTTCAGGTGCCGGTGGTGCGCTGGCCGGGCGGCTGCTTCGCCGACGAGTACTACTGGCGCGACGGCGTCGGCCCGCGCGACAAGCGCCGGGTCAAGGTCAACACGCACTGGGGCGGCGTGATCGAGCCCAACAGCTTCGGCACCCACGAGTTCATGGACTTCGCCGAGCTGATCGGCACCGACGCCTACGTCTCGGGCAACACCGGCAGCGGCTCGCCGCGCGAGATGGCCGAGTGGGTCGAGTACATGACCTACGAGAAGGGCTCGTCCCTGGCCGAGGAGCGCCGCGCCAACGGGCGCGACAAGCCGTGGAAGGTGCCGTTCTTCGGCATCGGCAACGAGATGTGGGGCTGCGGCGGCAACATGACGCCCGAGCACGCGGCCAACCTGCACCGCCAGTACCAGACCTTCGTCAAGGTGCCCGCCGGCACCCGGATCACCAAGGTGGCCGCCGGCGCCAACGGCGACGACTACAACTGGACCGAGGTGATGATGAAGATCGCCGGCAAACACATGGATGCGCTGTCGGTGCATTACTACACCGTGCCCGGCGGCTGGCCGCCGCGCGCCTCCTCGTTCCAGTTCGACGAGGCCGCCTGGATCCAGACCCTGGCCAGCGCGCTGAAGGTCGACGAGCTGCTGCGCAGGCACATCGAGGTCATGGACCGGTACGACCCGGAGAACAAGGTCGCCCTGTACCTGGACGAGTGGGGCACCTGGTACGAGGCGTACCCCGGCAGCAATCCCGGCTTCCTGCAGCAGCAGAACACGCTGCGCGACGCGCTGGTCGCCTCGCTACACTTCGACGTGATGAGCCGCTACGCCCGCCGCGTGAAGATGGCCAACATCGCGCAGATGGTGAACGTGCTGCAGGCCATGATCCTCACCGAGGACGGCAAGATGGTGCTCACGCCCACCTACCATGCCTTCGAGATGTACAAGCCGTGGCAGGACGCGACCCACCTGCCGCTGGAGCTCCAGGCCCCGCAGTACCGCGCCGGCGAGACCTCGGTCCCGGCGGTGCACGGCTCGGCGGTGCGCGGCAAGGACGGACGCATCCACGTGGCGCTGACCAACCTCGACCCGGACACGCCGGCGCAGGTGTCGGCGCGCATCGTCGGCGCGCGCGCCGGCGGCGTGTCGGGGCGGGTGCTGACCGCGCCGTCGATCACCGCGCACAACACCTTCGACGCGCCGGAGACGGTGAAGCCGGTGCCGTTCCGGGGCGCGCGGCTGGACGGCGACTCGCTGCGAGTCGAGCTGCCGGCGAAGTCGGTGGTGGTCCTGCAGCTGCAGTGACTCGATCTCCAGGGGAGCACACGAAGCGGGGGGCGCCGCGAGGCGTCCCCCGCTTCGTGCGCGATGCCGCCGCCGGCGCCCCGCCGGCGCGGCCGTCGCCGCTAACTGTTTCTATGGAAACGGAAAATTTCTGCGCATGTCGCGCCGCAACACTTGACAGCGCACGGCGCCATCGTGTCCTCTTGGCGACCATGTCCACGCCCGTCGCCCACTCGCGCATGCTTCCGCCCCCCGGGTGGAAGCGCGTGTGCGCGTCGGCCACGGGCATCATCGCCATTACCACCGGCACCGGCATTACTCGCCCGGTGCGGCAAGCCGTTTTCGCGTAACCACCGAAACACGGCCCCGCACCTGGATCAGGTAGCGGGGACTCCCGCCACCGGATGCGCGCGCGGGGCCTCAGCCAAGAGGTCCTCCATGCCGTTGTCCGCCGCAGAAGCCGAAGCCCTTCCCGCCGCAGCGCGCGCCGCGCGCACCGTCGTGCACAAGTTCGGCGGCACGTCCGTCGCCGACGCCGACCGCTACCGCCACGTCGCCCGGCTGCTGCTGGCGCGCGAGGAGGCGGTGCAGGTCACCGTCGTCTCGGCGATGAAGGGCGTCACCGACGCGCTGATCCAGCTGGCGGAACTGGCCGCGGCCAGCCCCGCGGGCGCCGAGGCGCCGGAGTGGCGCGAGCACTGGCACGAACTGCGCGCGCGCCACCGCGGCGCGGCGGTGGCCCTGCTGGGCGAGCACGCCGGCCCGGCGGTGGAGTGGCTGGACCAGCGCTTCGACGAGCTGGCGCAGGTGCTGTCCGCGCTGGCGGTGATCGGCGGCCTGCCGCAGGAGGTGCTGCAGCGCGTGCAGGGCCTGGGCGAGGTGTACTCGGCGCGGCTGCTGGGCGAGCACCTGCGCGCGCTGGGCGAGGACGTGGCGGTGCTGGACGCGCGCGACGTGCTGGTGGTCCGCCACGGCGAGCTGGGCGTGGACGTGGAATGGGAACGCAGCGCGCAGCGGCTGCGCGAGTGGCGCCAGGCCCACCCGCAGGCGCGCGTGGTCGCCACCGGCTTCGTCGCACGCGACGCCGACGGCCGCATCACTACCCTGGGCCGCAACGGCAGCGACTACTCCGGCGCGATCTTCGCCGCACTGTTCGAGGCCGACGAGCTGCACATCTGGACCGACGTGGACGGCGTGCTCTCGGCCGACCCGCGGGTGGTGCCCGAGGCCGTGCAGCTGGAGTCGCTCAGCTACGACGAAGCCTGCGAGCTGGCCTACTTCGGCGCGAAGGTCGTGCACCCGCAGACCATGTCGCCGGCGATCGAGCGCGGGCTGCCCATCATCATCCGCAACACCTTCCAGCCCGACCACCCCGGCACGCGCATCACCGCTGAGCGCGACTTCAGCGGCCCGGTCAAGGGCCTGACGCTCAGCCCGGGCCTGGCGCTGGTGAACCTGGAGGGCACCGGCCTGATCGGCGTGCCCGGCACCGCCGAGCGCGTGTTCGCCGCCCTGCGCAACGCGCGCGTGTCGGTGGTGATGATTTCGCAGGGCTCCTCCGAGCACTCCATCTGCTGCGTGGTCCGCCAGGACGACGCCGACCGCGCCCAGGCGGCGCTGGTCAACGCCTTCGCGCACGAGCTGGCGGTGGGGCAGGTGCAGCGCGTGCAGCAGGTGCCGGGCATCAGCGTGCTGGCCGCGGTGGGCGACGGCATGGCCGGGCAGCCCGGCGTGGCCGCGCGCCTGTTCGAGTCGCTGGGCCGGGCGCAGGTGAACATCCGCGCCATCGCCCAGGGCTCGTCCGAGCGCAACATCTCGGTGGCCATCGACAGCGACCAGGCCACGCGCGCGCTGCGCGCCGCGCACGCCGGCTTCTGGCTTTCGCCGCAGACCTTCGCGGTGGGGGTGATCGGCCCGGGCAACGTCGGCGCCACGCTGCTGGACCAGATGCTCGCCGGCCGCGCGCAGCTGCTGGAGCGCGCCAACCTGGACCTGCGGCTGCGCGCGATCGCCTCGCGCGGCCGCCAGCTGCTGGACCCGCGCGGCATCGAGGACGACTGGCGCGAGCGCTTCGCCGCCGCGGCCGAGCCCGCGGACCTGGACCGCTTCGCCGCGCACCTGCTGGATTCGCACCTGCCGCACGTGGTCATCGTCGACTGCAGCGCCAGCCCGGAGGTCGCCGACCGCTACCCGCAATGGCTGGCCGCGGGCATCCACGTGGTCACCCCCAACAAGCAGGCCGGCGCCGGCCCGCTGTCGCGCTACGACGCCATCCGCGAGGCCGCCGCCGCCAGCGGCGCGCGCTTCCGCTACGAGGCCACGGTGGGCGCGGGCCTGCCGGTGATCTCCACCCTGCGCGACCTGCTGGACACCGGCGACACGGTGCTGTCCATCGACGGCATCTTCTCCGGCACCCTGGCCTGGCTGTTCAACAGGTACGACGGCGCGGTGCCGTTCTCGCGGCTCGTGGCGGAGGCGCGCGCGCTGGGCTACACCGAGCCGGACCCGCGCGACGACCTGTCCGGCACCGACGTGGCACGCAAGCTGGTGATCCTGGCGCGTGAGGCCGGGCGCGCGCTGAGCGTGGAGGACGTGCAGGTCGAGAGCCTGGTGCCCGAGGGCCTGCGCCAGGCCACGGTGGAGGACTTCATGGCGCGGCTGCACGAGGTGGACGCGGCCTTCGCCGCGCGCCTGGAGGCCGCGCGCGCGGCCGGCCGGGTGCTGCGCTACGTGGCGCGCCTGGACGAGCAGGGCCGCGCCAGCGTCGGCCTGGTCGAGCTGCCGCGCGACCACGCCTTCGCCAACCTGCGCCTGACCGACAACATCGTGCAGTTCACCACCCGCCGCTACTGCGACAACCCGCTGATCGTGCAGGGCCCCGGCGCCGGGCCGGAGGTGACGGCGGCGGGCGTGTTCGCCGACCTGCTGCGCGTGGCGGCCGGCCGCGGGGCGCGCCTGTGAGCGCTGCCGGGAGCGGCGCGCGCCAGGCCACTGCGTTCTCGCCGGCATCGGTCGGCAACGTCGGCGTCGGTTTCGACATCCTCGGCCATGCCCTTGCGGGGGTGGGCGACACGGTCACGGTGCGGCGCATCGCCGAGCCGGTGGTGCGCATCGCCGCGATCCGCGGCGCGCCGCTGCCGTTGCCGCTGGAAGCCGAGCGCAACACCGCCGGCGTGGCGCTGCAGGCGCTGCGCGAGGCGCAGGGGCTGGACTGGGGCTTCGAGCTGGAGATCGACAAGGGCATCGCCCTGGGCTCGGGCATGGGCGGCTCGGCGGCCTCGTGCGTGGCCGCGCTGGTGGCCGCCAACGCGCTGCTGGACGCGCCGCTGACGCGGCACGCGCTGTATCCCTTCGCGCTGGCCGGGGAGGCCGTGGCCAGCGGCGGCCGCCACGGCGACAACCTCGGCCCGATGCTGCTGGGCGGCCTGGTGCTGGCCACGGCCGAGCGCCTGGTGCGCATCCCGGTGCCCGAGGCCTGGCACTGCCTGCTGGTGCACCCGGAGGCGGTGCTGGAGACGCGCCGTGCGCGCGAGGCGCTCAAGGGCCATTACGAGCTGCGCGAATTCGTGGCGCAGAGCGCCAACCTGGCCCTGGTGCTGGCCGGCTGCCACGCCGGCGATGCGGACCTGGTCCGCGCCGGCCTGCGCGACGTGCTG
>DASRYN010000036.1:0-7897 GCA_035687185.1 Pseudoxanthomonas sp.
GGGCCGCAGCGCGGCCGCCCGCGGCGCGCGCGCGGCCATGCACTCAGCCTTCCCAGGCCGGCAGCTTCCTCTTCACCGGCACGTTCTTCAGCGTCACGTACCTGGGCAGGCCGTCGCGGCCCCAGGCCAGCGGCGCCTCGCCGCGGACCAGCGGCGCCAGGTACTCGCGCGCCTTGGCGGTGATGCCATAGCCGTCGCGGCGGATGAAGCCGGCCGGCATGGTCTTCTCGTGGTTGGCGACCTTGTGCAGCGGCGCCGGCGCGATCTTCCAGCGGTACGGCGCGCTGGAGGTGCGCACGATCACCGGCATCACCGCGTTCATGCCTTTCAGCGCGTACTGCACCGCGGCCCGGCCGACGGCCTGGGCCTGTTCCCAGTCGGTCCTGCTGGCCACGTGCCGGGCCGAGCGCTGCAGGTAGTCCGGCAGGGTCCAGTGCACCTTCAGGCCCAGCTGGTCCTTCACCCGCCCGGCCAGGTAGCTGGCCACGCCGCCCAGCTGGGTGTGGCCGAAGGCGTCCTTGCCGCCGCCGGCATCGGCGACGAAGCGGCCGTCGGCGTCGCGGATGCCCTCGCTGGCCACCACCACGCACCAGCCGACGCGGTCCACGACCTTCTTCACCTGGGCCAGGAACGCGGCCTCGTCGTAGGCGCGCTCCGGGAACAGGATGATCTGCGGCGCCTCGTCCGGCGACTGCCCGGCCAGGCCCGCGGCGGCCGCCAGCCAGCCCGCGTGGCGGCCCATGGCCTCGTAGACGAACACCCGGGTCGAGGTCTCGGCCATGGCCTGCACGTCCAGCGCCGCCTCGCGCACGGACACGGCGGTGTACTTGGCCGCCGAGCCGAAGCCCGGGCAGGTGTCGGTCACCGCCAGGTCGTTGTCGATGGTCTTGGGCACGCCGATGCAAGTGAGCGGGTAGCCGAACTCGGCGGCCAGCTGCGAGACCTTCCAGGCGGTGTCGGCCGAGTCGTTGCCGCCGTTGTACAGGAACCAGCGCACGTCGTGGGCCTGCAGCACCTGCAGCAGGCGTTCGTACCTGGCGCGGTCGGCCTCCAGCGACTTGAGCTTGTAGCGGCAGGAGCCGAAGGCGCCGCCCGGCGTCTGGGCCAGGGCGGCGATGGCCGCCGCCGGTTCCCGTGTGGTGTCCACCAGGTCCTCGCGCAGGGCGCCGAGGATGCCGTTGCGGGCGGCCAGCACCCGCACCTTCCGCGCGCGCGCCTCGGCGATCACGCCGGCGGCGGTGGCGTTGATGACGGCGGTGACGCCGCCGGACTGGGCGTAGAGCAGGGTGCCTTGGGCCATGGACCGGTCTCCTCGCGGGCGGGACATTTTTGGGACAGCGCGGCCGGATGGGGTAAGCTGCCCCGCAATGACGCGGTGCAGTACGGCGCGGGGAGGGGAAGTCTAGCGCCCCCGGCCGCGACGGGACATTTCTCTAGGAGCAATCGATGCGACTGGTACTTCTGGGCCCGCCCGGTTCGGGCAAGGGAACGCAGGCGGCGCGCCTGAAGGAAACGCTGGGCGTGCCCCACATCTCCACCGGCGACCTGCTGCGCGCCGAGGTGGCGGCGGGCACCGGGCTGGGGCTGCAGGCCCGGGAAGTGATGGCCCGTGGCGACCTGGTGTCGGACGAGATCCTGCTGGGGATGCTGGAGTCGCGCCTCGGCCGCGAGGACGTGGCCGGCGGCTTCATCCTCGACGGGTACCCCCGCAACCTGGCCCAGGCCGCGGCGCTGGACGGGCTGCTGGCGAAGATCGGCCAGCCGCTGGACGCGGTGGTGCAGCTGGACGTGGGCACGGACCTGCTGGTGGAGCGCATCGCGGGCCGGGCCAAGGCCGAGGGCCGCGCGGACGATGCGCCGGAGGCGGTCCGCAAGCGGCTGCAGGTGTACAACGATTCGACGGCGCCGGTGATCGGGTTCTACGAGGGCCGCGGCACGCTGACGCGGATCGATGGCGTCGGCAGCATGGACGAGATCACCGACCGCATCCTGGCCGCACTGAAGAAGGCCTGAGCCGCGCGGTCCGGCCGGACCGAGCGCGCGCCGCCCCCCGGGTGGCGCGCGCTTTCTTTTTTGCGGGGGCCTACAAGGGCCGGGGCTGGCCCGGAGGGGCGCCGGGGCTGGCCGCGGGTTGCATGGCCGTGGCGGTCCGGCCATGGCGTGGCTGCGCGGCGCAGGCCCCTGTGCGCACCCGCTGCCGCGTCCGCCAACGAGGCCGGCCTGGCCCAAACCCGGTCCCGCTTCGGCGACAATCGCGGCATGAGCAAGATCCACATCCTCGGCATCGCCGGCACCTTCATGGGCGGCGTGGCGGCGCTGGCGCGCGAACTGGGCGTGAGCGTCGAAGGCAGCGACCAGGCCGTGTACCCGCCCATGTCCACCCAGCTCGAACGGCTCGGCATCGCCCTGCGACAGGGCTACCTGCCGGAGAACATCGCCGCCGACTGCGGCGAGGTGGTGATCGGCAATGCGCTTTCGCGCGGCAACCCGGCCGTGGAGCAGGTGCTGGACGACGGGCGCCGCTACACCTCCGGCGCGCAATGGCTGGCCGAGCGCGTGCTGCCCGGCCGCACCACGCTGGCCGTGGCCGGCACCCACGGCAAGACCACCACGACCACCCTCCTGGCCTTCCTGCTGCAGGCGGCCGGGCGCGATCCCGGCTTCCTGATCGGCGGCGTCGCGGAGGACTTCGGCGTCTCCGCCCGGCTCGGGGCGGGGCGCGAGTTCGTGGTCGAGGCCGACGAGTACGACACCGCGTTCTTCGACAAGCGCAGCAAGTTCGTCCACTACCGGCCGCGGGTGGCCATCCTCAACAACCTCGAGTACGACCACGCCGACATCTTCCCGGACCTGGCCGCCATCCAGCGCCAGTTCCACCACCTGGTGCGCACCGTGCCGCGCGGCGGGCGGCTGCTGGTCAACGGCGAGGACACGCACCTGGCGCAGGTGCTGGCGATGGGTTGCTGGACGCCGGTGGAGACCTTCGGCCTGGAGGGCGCGCAGGCCGCCATCGTGCGCGCCGACGGCGGCGCCGGCTTCGACTGGAGCGCCCGCCTGCTCGAGGCCGACGGCAGCGCCTTCGTGGTGCTGCACCGCGGCCGCGAGGCGGGCACCGTGCGCTGGCCGCTGCTGGGTCGGCACAACGTGATGAACGCGTTGGCCGCACTGGCGGCCGCGCACGCGGTGGGCGTGGAGCCGGCGCAGGTGGTCGCGGCGCTGGCCGGCTTCCGCAGCGTCAAGCGCCGCCTGGAGGTGCTGGGCCAGGGCGGCGGCGTGACCGTGTACGACGACTTCGCCCACCATCCCACCGCCATCCGCACCACGCTGGAGGGCCTGCGCGCGAAGGTCGGCGCGGCGCGCATCGTGGTGGCGATGGAGCCGCGCAGCAACTCTATGCGCCTGGGCGCGCATGCCGACGCGCTGGCGCCCTCGCTGGACCTGGCCGACGTGGTGGTGTTCCTGCACCGGCCCGAGCTGGCGTGGGACGCCGGCCGCGTGGTGGCCGCAGTGCGCGGCCAGGCGCGCGCGGTGCCCGACACCGATGCGCTGCTGGCGGCGCTGCGCGAAAGCGTGCGCCCGGGCGACCACGTCGTGTTCATGTCCAACGGCGGCTTCGACGGCGCACCGCGGCGCTTCGCGGCGATGCTGGCGGCTTGACGCGGCCGTGAGCGCGCGGCGTTAACCTGCCGGTCGATCCTCCGTTTCCCCGCCGCCGTGACCGCCACCGAGCCGCTGCCGCTGTTCCCCCTGCACACCGTGCTGCTGCCGGGCGCGCCGCTGGGCCTGCGCGTGTTCGAGCGCCGCTACCTGGAGCTGGTCGCCGAGTGCAGCCGCCGCGGCGGCAGCTTCGGCGTGTGCCTGATCCTCGATGGCGAGGAGACCGGCGCGCCGGCCACGCCGGCCGCGTTCGGCGTGGAGGCGCTGATCGAGGACTTCGGCAGCGACGAGGCCGGGCTGCTGACCCTGCGCGTGCGCGGCCACCGCCGCTTCCGCATCGCCAGCACGCGGGTGCGCGACAACGGCCTGCTGGTGGGCGGGGTGCGCTGGTGCGACCGCGCGGACGCATCGCCGCCGCGGCTGCGCCCGGAGCACGCGGTGATGGGCACGCTGCTGGGCGAGCTGCTGGAGAAGGTCGGCGGCGAGTACGCCAGCGCCAACCTGCGGCGGCTGGAGGAGGCCGACTGGGTGGGCTGGCGCCTGGCCGAGCTGTTGCCGCTCAGCGACGAGCAGCGCCTGGCGCTGCTGCAGGAGGACGATCCGCACCGGCGCCTGGACCATCTGCTGGAGTGGATGGACGAATAGCCGCGCCGTCGGTGCGCAGCCGCAGCACCGGCAGCCGCGAATCCGGGTGCGGGGCCACCGCGTGCGGCAGGTCGCGCACCGATTCGAGCACCTGCGCCAGCGCCGGGTCGGCGCCGCGCTGCGGCCGCCAGGTGGCGACCAGGCCGAAGCTGCGGGTGTAGTGCAGCGTCTGCGCCGTTCCGATCCACAGCGGGGCCTGGCCCGGCTCCAGCCGCACCGGGCTCGGCCACAGCCGCAGCGCGTGCCGCTGCCCCGGCACGGCGCCGTCGCGCACCATCAGCAGCGCCTCGGTGCGCGCGTCCAGCGTGGCCGGCAGCACCGGCACTTGGCCGGGCGGGGCATCGGTGTCCAGCAGGTTCAGCGCCTGCTCCCAGCGTGCCTGGGGCAGCGCCTGCCAGCCCTGCGCCTCCAGGCGCGCGCGCAGCGGCGCCAGCGGCCCGGCGACCTGCACGTCCAGCGGCCAGCGCAGCTCGTCGTCGAACTCGTTGCGCCGCGCCGGCTGCCGCTGCCAGTCGCCGTCCCACCAGCCCTGCAGGTCCTGCAGCACCGGCAGCGGTGGCGGCGGCTCGAACTTGGCCAGTTTCACCTCGATGTGGCGCGGCGCATACCACAGCGCCGCGGCGGCGAAGGCGCCGTAGAACAGCCACGCCACCGGCTTGACCCAGAACGAACGGTTGAAGCGGCGGCGGTAGGCGATGCCCAGCACCAGCAGCCAGACGATGCCCAGCAGCATCCCGCCGACCACGTCGCTGAGCCAGTGCGCGCCCAGGTACAGGCGCGCGAAGCCGATCAGCGCCACCGCCACGCCGGATACCAGGTACGGCCAGACGCGGTCGCGCCCCGGCATCTCGCGCGCGATCAGCACGGCGAAGAAGCCGAAGGCGATGGTGGACATGGTCACCGCGATCGACGGGAAGCCGAAGCCGCTGCTCGCGCCCGGGGGCCGCACCACCTCGACCGTCGTGCCCAGCAGCCAGGTCAGCGCCAGGCCGAAGGCCAGCGCCGCCAGCCAGTGCGCCGCGGCCATCCAGCGCCGGCGCCACACGAAATAGCCCAGCACCAGCGCGCAGGCCGGCGCCAGCACGGGCCAGTCGCCCAGCGAGGCCAGCGCCGCCAGCGGGTAGTCGGCCAGCGGGTTGCGAAGCGCCAGCATCAGCTGGTGGACCGCCAGGTCCACGCCCAGCGGCTCGCCGTGGCCGATGACCGTCAGCAGCAGCGCGAACCAGGCCCAGCCGATGGCCAGCAGCAGCACCGCCAGCAGCGCCAGCGACGCCGACTCGCGGTGCTGCGGGTCGAACAGCGCGATGGAATGCCGGCCCAGCACCGGATGCCGGTGCGACCAGTCCAGCGCGCGCGCCAGCAGCGCGTCGGCGTGGTCGGCGAACCAGCGGTAGGTGTAGAGCACGCCGGCCCAGGCCAGTGCCAGCACTGCCAGCAGCAGCGCCAGCACGGTGACCAGGTGGCCGGCCACGGCGGCCACCGCGTCGTAGGCGTGCCCCAGCACCCAGCCCGGGAGCAGGAACAGCAGGCCCCAGGACAGGCAGGCCAGGCCGCTGGCGGTGCCGTAGCGCCGCAGCGGCATGCGCACCATGCCGGCGATGGCCGGCACGAACGGCCGTACCGCGCCCACGTAACGCGCCACCAGGATGCTCTTGAAGGCGTTGCGGCGGAACAGTGTCTCGCCACGCTCCAGCAGCTGCGGGTAGCGGCTGAACGGCCACACCCCGCGCAGGCGGTCGCCCCATCGGCGGCCGATCCAGTAGCTCAGCGCGTCGCCGGCGAACGCGCCCAGGCTGGCGCAGGCCACGGCGTAGGGCCCGGAGATCTCGCCGATGCCGATCAGCATGCCCACCGCGAACAGCAGCGGCAGCGCCGGCACGACCGTGCCCACGACGATGAGCGCGTCGCAGAACGCGATCGCGAAGATCGCCATGCCGGCGAGGACGGGGTGGTTACCGATCCACGCCAGCGTGGCATCCATCCAGGAGGAATTCATGGCGCCGGATTATAGGTGGGGCCGGCCTGCACCCGGCCTGAGCGCCGCCCGTGGCGGGCGCCGCGCGCGGGCCCTCGCGGCGCCGCCGGCGGCCGCGCGCGACAATGCAGGCCCTGCCGCGCGTGCGGCATCCCAGCACGAGGAGGTTGCGAGCCCATGACCACCCTGGCCGGCAAGACCCTGTTCATCACCGGTGCCTCGCGCGGCATCGGCCTGGCCATCGCCGTGCGCGCCGCGCGCGACGGCGCCAACGTGGCCATCGCGGCCAAGTCCTCGGTGCCCAACCCCAGGCTGCCGGGCACCATCCACAGCGCGGCGGCCGCGGTGGAGGCGGCCGGCGGCCGCGCCCTGGCCCTGCGCTGCGACATCCGCGACGAGGAACAGGTGCGCGCCGCGGTGGCCGCCACGGTGGACGCGTTCGGCGGCATCGACATCCTGGTCAACAACGCCAGCGCCATCTGGCTGCGCGGCACGCTGGACACGCCGATGAAGCGCTTCGACCTGATGCAGCAGGTCAACGCGCGCGGCAGCTTCCTGTGCGCGCAGGCCTGCCTGCCGCACCTGCTGCAGGCGCCCAACCCGCACATCCTCAGCCTGGCGCCGCCGCCCTCGCTGGACCCGAAGTGGTGGGGCCCGCACACCGGCTACACGCTGGCCAAGATGGGGATGAGCTTCGTCACCTTGGGCCTGGCCGCCGAGTTCGGCCCGCGCGGGGTGGCGGTCAACGCGCTGTGGCCGCGCACGCTGGTGGCCACCGACGCGCTGAACATGATCCCCGGCGTGGACGCCGGCAACGGCCGCCGTCCCGAGGTGGTGGCCGACGCCGCGCACGCCATCCTCGTGCGCGAGGCGGCCGGCTGCACGGGCCGCTTCTTCATCGACGAGGACGTGCTGGCCGAGGCCGGCGTCGCCGACCTCTCCGGCTACGCGGTGGATCCCGGCCGTCCGCTGCTGCCGGACCTTTTCCTCGACTGAGCCGCGGCGGAACGCTGCGTGCCCGCCGCGCGCCCTGCCGCGGCGGCGGCCGGCTCCTACAATGGCGGGCCGCACTCCGGAGACGCCCGATGAAATACCTGCACGCGATGATCCGCGTCCACGACCTGGACAAGACCAGCCGCTTCTTCACCGAGGGGCTGGGGCTGAAGCAGACCCGGCGCATGGACAACGAGGCCGGCCGCTTCACCCTGGTGTATTTCGGCGCGCCGGAGAACCCCGAGGCGGAGATCGAGCTGACCTACAACTGGCCGCCCGCCGACGGCTCGCCGCCGGAGGACTACGGCAGCGCCCGCAACTTCGGCCACCTGGCCTTCGAGGTCGACGACATCTACGCGATCTGCGCGCACCTGCAGTCGATGGGCGTGACCATCAACCGCCCGCCGCGCGACGGCCGCATGGCCTTCGTGCGCACCCCCGACCTGATCTCGATCGAGCTGCTGCAGAAGGGCGCCGCGCTGCCGCCGGCCGAACCCTGGGCCTCGATGCCCAATACCGGCACCTGGTAGCGCGCCGCCGGGCCACGCCCCGCGGCGACGCCGCGGCCCGCGCGGGGTCGCGGGCGCCGCCGCCGGGGGCGATAATGCCCCGGCCGGCGGGTTGCCG
>DASRYN010000037.1:0-4844 GCA_035687185.1 Pseudoxanthomonas sp.
ACGCCCGCCGGCGCTCAGGGCGTGGCGGGCGCGGGCACCGGCGGAAGCGGCGGCGCAGGCTCCTGCGTCGCCGCGGCCGGTGCCTGCGGCGGCGCGGCGGGCACGAGCTCGGCCGGCGTGGGCTGGGGCGTGGGCGGCACCGGGAACAGCGCCGGCTGCACCACCGCCGGCGGCGGCGCGGGACGCTCGACCTCCTCGGGCAGGAAGCGTTCGAGCACCGAGAAGAAGCGCTTGTAGAAGGTCGGGTCCTGCAGCGTCTGGCTGGCGACCTTGACCAGCGAGTCCTCGCTCGAACCGATCGGCAGCGACACCGAGCCCAGCGCGCTCACGCCCAGGCTCGCCGAGGTGTTGCTCTTGCGCAGGGCGTATCGGTCCTGCACCGCGTTGACGAACACCACCGTCTGCTGCTCGCCGCGCAGCTGCGGCATGCACACCGCGCGGAACTCCACCTGCTCGTGGCTCTCGTCCTGCTGGAAGTACTTGCGCGCCTCCACCACGTCGGCGTCGGCGCGGCCGACCACGAAGCCCTGGCTCAGCAGCGCGCGCCGCGCCGCCTCGCAGGTCTGCGCCGGGGAATGGTCGAAGCTGCGGGTGTAGGTGTTGGAGGAGTCGAAGGCCTCGAAGGCCGCCGGCTCGGGCTTGTCGCGCAGGGTGGAGCAGCCGCCCAGCGCCGCGGCGAGGAACAGGGACGTGAGAAGCGGACGTGAAGCGGGCATCGCGTACGGATCACGTGAAGGGAACCGCCCGAGTATGCCGGATCGAGGGCGCGATGCACGACCTCGGCCCACCGGCGCGCGCCGGCGTTGGCGCGGGATTAATCGTGCGCGTGCGCCGGTGCGCCGGCGAAGCGCGGCTCCAGCGCGCGGAACAGCCGCGCCAGGCGCTGCGCCCACAGCGCCTGCCCTGCCTCGTCGGCGATCAGGTCCTGGCGGATCTCCAGCTCTACGTGCGGCAGGCCGCGGGCCTCGCCGTGCACCGGGATGGCGTAGTCGGTCGCGTCGCTGACCGCGTAGGGCTGGTTGTCGCCCACCACGAGCTCGCCCTCGGCCTGCAGCAGCCCGCGCAGGGCATGGGCCAGGCGCGCGTCGCGCTGGTAGAGCACGCCGCAGTGCCAGGGCCGCGGGACGCCGCCCATCGCCGGGGTGAAGCTGTGCAGGGTGACCAGCAGGGTGGGGCGGCCGGCCTCGCGGCGCCGGTCCAGGGCCTGGGCGATGCAGGCGTGGTAGGGCGCGAAGATCGCCCCGGCCCGGGCCGCGCGCGCCGCCGCATCCAGCCCCAGGTTGGCGGGCACGGCGGTGCCGTCGCTGGCCTCGACGATGGAGGTGGGCGAGTGCAGCGGCCGGTTGCAGTCGATCACCAGCCGCGAGTAGTTCTGCAGGATGGTCCAGGCATCCATCGCCGCGGCCAGGTGCCGGGCCACGCCGGCGATGCCGATGTCCCAGCCGATGTGGCGGTCGATCTCGCCCGGCGGCAGGCCCAGGTCGCCCAGCGCGCGCGGGATGGCCTGGCCGGCGTGGTCGACCACGAACAGCCACGGCGAGGCGCCGCCGGCGCGCAGCAGTTCGTACGGCGGCGGGTCGCCGGCCTGGAGCAGCGCCGGCGCGCGGGCGGCGGTGGCGTTCGTGGCGTCAGCGTTCACGCGGGGTCCCGTCGAGGTTGTGGTCGATCATCCACAGCCCGGCCCAGAGCTTGGCGTCCAGCTCGTAGCCCTCGCGCAGGCGCGCGGCCAGCCACGCGGCGGCTTCGCCGCGCGGCACCTCGTGCACGGTGATGTCCTCGGTGGCGTCGCCGCCGCCGGGGCCGACGCGGCGCAGGCCGGTGGCGCGCACGAAGGCGATCTTCTCGCTGCTGGCGCCGGAGGAGGTGGGGCCCACCATCAGCACCTCGGCCCGTTCGGCGGTCCAGCCGGTCTCCTCTTCCAGCTCGCGGATCGAGGACTGCTCGATGGACTCGCCGGCATCGACGTCGCCGACCAGGCCGGCCGGCATCTCGATGGTGCGCGCCTGCAGCGGGATGCGGAACTGTTCGACGAACAGCACCCGGTCTTCCGGGGTCACGGCGATGATGATCGCCGCCAGGCCGCCGGCATGGGTGCGTTCGGAGTATTCCCAGCCGTCGCGCACGACCATGCGCTGGTACCGGCCTTCGTAGACGATGCGGGGTTCGGATGCGGGATCTGGGGCCATGGCGCCGATGCTAACCGGGGATCGGTGACGGTGCCGCGTCGACGGCCACGGCTTCCGCGTCCAGGCCGGCGGCGGCGCGCAGCCGGCGCCGGGTCATCGGCCCGAAGCGCAGGGTGGCGGCCAGGGCGTCGAGCATCTCGGGGTCGGCCTCGGCGCGGTCGGCGGCCGGGCCGGCGTAGGCCAGGGGCGCGTCGCAGGCGATGGTGGTCAGCTGCCGCCAGAGCAGCGCGTGCTCGCGCTGCTCGCGCAGGCGCACCGCCACCTGGGCGGCGCCGCGCAGGCGGAGGAAGGCGACCTCGTCGATCCGTGCCAGCAGCGCGTCGAGCGTGCCGAAGTGCGCCAGCAGCACCGCCGCGGTCTTGGCGCCGATGCCGCCGACGCCCGGGATGTTGTCGATGGCGTCGCCGGTCAACGCCAGGTAGTCGGCGATCTGGTGCGCGTGCACGCCGTGGCGCGCCTTGACCCCGTCGGCGCCCCAGCGCTGGCCGCGGGCGTAGTCCCACTGCTCGTCGTGCTCGCCCAGCAGCTGCGAGAGGTCCTTGTCCGCCGACACGATCACCCCGCGGTAGCCGGCGGGGCGGGCGCGGTGCAGGGCGCTGCCGATCAGGTCGTCGGCCTCGTACTCGTGGTGGGCCAGCACCGCCAGGCCCAGCGCCGCGCACAGCGCCTTGCAGTGCGCGAACTGGCGGCGCAGTTCCTCCGGGGCCGGGTCGCGGTTGGCCTTGTACGCCGGGTAGAGGCGGTGGCGGAAGCAGCTGTCCAGCGCCTCGTCGAAGGCGATGGCGATGTGCCGGGGCCGCTCGCGCTCGAGCAGGTCCAGCAGGAAGCGGGCGAAGCCGTGCACGGCGTTGGTGGGCCAGCCGTGGGCGTCGCGGAACTCGTCCGGCATCGAATGCCAGGCGCGGAACACGTACAGGCTGGCGTCGACCAGGTACAGCGGCGCGCGCGCCGCCGGCGCCGGTCCGGCGGCCGCGTTCACGGCGTCCAGTCCGACAGCAGCTGGCGCGGGTCGGGACGCTCGCGCTCGGGCGCTTCCTGCAACGGCGTGCCGATGTGGACGAAGCCGGCCACGCGCTCGCCGCCGGCCAGGCCCAGGCGGCGCGCCACGACGTCGTCGTAGGCCATCCACGCGGTCAGCCACTGCGCGCCGAAGCCCAGCGCCTGCGCCGCCTGCAGCAGCGCGAAGCAGGCGCAGCCGGCGGTCAGCAGCTGCTCCTGCTCGGGCACCTTGTGCCCGGCCTGGATGCGCGCGATCACCGCCACCACCAGCGGCGCGTGCGAGAACCGCTCGCGGTCCTTGTCCACCTGCGCCGGGGGCGCGTCGGGGTCGCGCTGCAGGGTGCGCTCGGCCAGGAAGCGGCCCAGCGCGTGGCGCGCCTGGCCCTGGATGCGCAGGAACCGGAACGGCACCAGCTTGCCGTGGTCGGGCACGCGCACCGCCGAGGCCAGCATGCGCAGCAGGGTCGCCTCGTCGGGGCCGGGTTCGCCCAGTTGCATGGCCGGGACCGAGCGGCGCCGGTCCAGCGCCTCCAGCGCGGAAAGAGTGTGCATAATCTCGCTATTCGTCATGTCCGGCACGGGCGTGCCGACGGGTGGAAGTATAGGCCGCCCCCGGCCGCCGGCCGGAGCGCGCGCCGGCCAGCCGGCGGCGCCCCGGACGACCACGTGCGCCACGATGCCGAGGCCGATGCAGACCCCCTTCGCCGACGACCTGTCCAGCCGCAACGCCGCGTTGCTGAACCAGGTCAGGGACACCATCCTGCTGCCGCTGTCCGATGCGTTCGCCGCCACCCTGGATGGCGTGGGCCCGGCGCTGTTCCGCATGGCCGACACCGCCCCGCCGGCGGCGCAGAAGGACTTCCTCGACGCGATCCAGGAACTGCGCCGCGAGCGCGAATCGGTCATCGCGCGCTTCCGCGCCCACCTGGCGCGCGCCTGGCAGGGCATGGAGGGCGGACGCCCGCTTTCGGTGGAGCGCACCCTCGCGCGCGGCCACGACCTGACCCTGGTGGCCGAGGCCGAGCTGGAGGTCAGGCTGGCGGTGCGCAACCTCGCCGGGGCGGTCCAGCAGCAGTGGCGGCCGGAGCTCATGCGCCTGGACCGCTACCTGGGCTGGATCGCCGGCGGGCTGCGCCTGGACGGCGACAGCAACCCGGTCGGGCCCGAGCACCTGGGCGCGGCGGTGTACGCGGCCTTCGCCGGCACGCGGATGCCGGCGCGCGCGCAGGTGGCGGCGGTGCGCCTGTGCGAGCCGGCGCTGGTCGAGCGGGTCGGCGCGCTGTACGAGGCGCTGGAAGGGCGCCTGGTGGCGCTGGCCCGGTCGGCCGACGTGCCGCAGCCGCGGGCCCGGCGGCGCGGCATCCCCCGGCCCGGCCAGCCGGCCGCGACCGATGCTCCGGACTGGATCGCGCGCTTCTTCTCCGGCTGGGAAGGGGCGGCCGGCGCGCCGGCGCCCGCACCGCTGGACGCGCATGCCCGCGGCGACCGCGAAACCCTGCCGCCGGCCTTGCGCCGCCTGCTGCAGGCCGCGCGCGATGGCGCAGCCGCGCCGGCAGCGCGGCGCGCGCTGTCGCCGCGCGAGCTGCTGTCGGCGCTGTCGCTGCTGCAGACCGCGCCGCACGCCGGTTTCGACGAGATCGACGCCGCACCCACGCTGGC
>DASRYN010000038.1:0-8590 GCA_035687185.1 Pseudoxanthomonas sp.
CGCCCCGCCGCGCCGGCGCCCCCGCCCCCGGCGGCCGCGGCCACCGTGCCGGCCACGCCCGACCAGGCCTGGCCGCAGGTGTTCGCCGCGGTGCAGGGCGCGCGCCTGTTCGAGGACCAGAAGGTGTTCGCCGACGCGGTGCCGCGGCGCGACCCGCGCCTGGTCGAGGCCGCGTTCGCGCAGGCGCGCCACCGCCCCGGCTTCGATCTGCGCGCCTTCGTCGAGGCCCACTTCGTGCTGCCCGCGCCGGTGGAAGCCACCCGCGTGCGCCGCCAGCCCGACCTGCGCGCCCACATCGATGCGTTGTGGCCGCTGCTCACCCGGCGCAGCCCCGGGCCGGCGCCGCACGACAGCCTGCTGCCGCTGCCCTACCCCTACGTGGTGCCCGGCGGGCGCTTCCGCGAGATCTACTACTGGGATTCGTACTTCACCATGCTCGGCCTGGTGGAGAGCGGGCAGGACGCGCTCTCGCGGCACATGCTGGACAACTTCGCCCACCTCATCGACGCGTGGGGCCATGTTCCCAACGGCAACCGCAGCTACTACCTCAGCCGCTCGCAGCCGCCGTTCTTCTCGCACATGGTCGAGCTGGAGGCGCGCCGCGACCCCGGCCTGCCGGTGCGCTACCTGGCGCAGCTGCGCCGCGAGCACGCCTGGTGGATGGACGGCGCGGCGGACCTGCGCCCGGGCCAGGCCGCGCGGCGCGTGGTGCGGCTGGCGGACGGCAGCCTGCTCAACCGGTACTGGGACGACCGCGACACGCCGCGGCCGGAATCCTTTGCCCAGGACCGCGACACCGCCGCGGCCGCCGCGCGCCCGGCCGCGCAGGTGTACCGCGACCTGCGCGCCGGCGCCGAGAGCGGCTGGGACTACTCCAGCCGCTGGCTCGACGACCCGATGCGGCTGGAGACCATCCGCACCACCGACATCGTGCCGGTGGACCTCAACAGCCTGATGCACCACCTGGAGCGCACCATCGCCGCGGCCTGCGCGCGCGCGGGCGATGCCGCCTGCGCGCGCGGGTACGAGGCGCTGGCCGCCGCGCGCCAGCGGGCGATCGAGGCGCACCTGTGGCACCCGCGCGGCTACTACGCCGACTACGACGCCGCACGGCGCGCGCCGCGCGACGGCCTCACCGCCGCGGCGCTGTTCCCGCTGTACGCGGGCATCGCCAGCCCCGCGCGCGCGCGCCACCGCGGCGGCCGTGCGCGCGCAGCTGCTGCGCCCGGGCGGGCTGGTCACCACCCCGGTGGAAAGCGGCCAGCAATGGGACGCCCCCAACGTCTGGGCGCCGCTGCAATGGGTGGCGGTGCAGGGCCTGCGCCGCTACGGCGAGCAGGCGCTGGCGGCGGAGATCGCCGGCCGCTTCCTGCGCAACGTGCGCGCCATCCACGCGCGCGACGGCAAGCTGGTGGAGAAGTACGACGCCGACGGCGCGCTGCAGGGCGGCGGCGGCGGGGAGTACCCGCTGCAGGACGGCTTCGGCTGGACCAACGGGGTGGTGCGCGCCCTGCTGGCGGCGGAGCCGGGACCGGCTCCGGCCGCGCCCGCGGGCCGCGAGGCGGAGGCCGTCCCGGCGCCATGACGCGCCGCAGCGGGAACCCGGCGGCGCCGGATGTTAGCGTTCACAACGACTAACCCGGGGAGACGTCGTCCATGACCCAAGCTGTTGCCAGGCCTTCCTTCCGCAGGCTCCGCCCCGCGCTGGCCGCCCTGCTGCTGTGCGCCCTGCCCGCTGCCGCCGCGCCGGCGCTCAAGCTCAACGACCAGGAGTACCTCAGCACGCCCGGCCTGGACGTGCTGGTCTTCAGCAACTACTACGACGGCAACTTCAGCGACTCCAAGATCGCCGGCGTGGAACTGATCCATCACGGCGTGCGCACCGCCACCAACGGCGACGTGCGCCTGAGCCCCACGCCCGAGCAGTGGGACCCGGTGCCGAAGCTGCTGGACCGCAAGGTCGACCGGGCCACCGGCGCCATCACCGCGCGCCTGGGTTACGCCGACCCGCGGTTCGAGTACGCCATCCGCGTGACGCCGGAAGGCGATGGCGTGCGCGTGCAGGTGCAGCTCGACCGGCCGCTGCCCGCCTCGCTGGAGGGCCATGCCGGCTTCAACCTCGAGTTCCTGCCCTCGGCCTACTGGGGCAAGGCCTACCTGGCCGACGCCGGCGGCGGCACGCTGCCGCTGTATCCCAGCGGCCCCAGCGGGCGCGCCGCCGACGGCGGCACCCTGCGGCTGCCCATGGCCACCGGCACGCGCCTGACCCTGGCGCCCGAGGACCCGGAGCGCCGCGTCACCATCGAATCGCACGGCGGCGAACTGGGCCTGTACGACGGCCGCAACCAGGCGCAGAACGGCTGGTACGTGGTGCGCGGCCTGCTGCCGGCCGGCCGCCGCGGCACCGTGCTGGACTGGACCGTGCGCGGCAGCGTGGTGCCCGGCTGGGTGCGCCCGACCGTGATCGGCCATTCGCAGGTGGGCTACCACCCGGCGCAGCGCAAGGTCGCCGTGCTGGAGCAGGACCGCAACGCGCCCGCGCCCGGCACCGCGCGCCTGCTGCGCGTGGAGGCCGACGGCAGCACCCGCGAGGTGCTGGCCGCGCCGACGGCCCGCTGGGGCCGGTACCTGCGCTACGAGTACTACACCTTCGACTTCTCCGGCGTGCGCGAACCCGGCCTGTACCGGATCGAGGCCGCCGGCCAGCGCACCCGCGCCTTCCGCATCGCGCCGGACGTGCTGGCCAGGGCCTGGCACCCGACGATGGACGTGTTCTTCCCGGTGCAGATGGACCACATGTTCGTCAACGAGGCCTACCGCGTCTGGCACGGCCGCTCGCACATGGACGACGCGCGCCAGGTGGCGCCGGGCAAGGCGCACTTCGACCTGTACGGCCAGGGCCCGGACCTGGACTCGCCGTTCAAGCCCGGTGAGCACATCCCCGGCCTGGCGGTGGGCGGCTGGTTCGACGCCGGCGACTTCGACCTGCGCACGCAGACCCACTACGCCACGGTGATGGCACTGGTCGACACCTGGGAGCGCTTCCGCCCCGACCGCGACGAGACCACCATCGACCAGCGCCGGAAGCACGTGGAGATCCACCGCCCCGACGGCGTGCCCGACCTGCTGCAGCAGATCGAGCACGGCACGCTGATGCTGATCGCCCAGCACCGCGTGTTCGGCCACGCCATCCCCGGCATCGTCGAGCCCGACCTGGGCCAGTACACGCACCTGGGCGACGCGGTGACCAAGACCGACGGCAAGGTCGACGACCCGGCCGACCCGGATTCCCCGCACGACGACCGCCTGGCCTTCACCACCGCCACCACCGCGCTCAACTACGGCTCCGCGGCGGGCCTGGCCGCGGCCAGCCGCGCGCTGCGCGGCTACAACGACGCCCTGGCCGAGGAATGCCTGGCCACGGCGAAGAAGGTGTGGGAGTTCGAGCAGGGCCGCGAGCCCAACCTGTTCCGCGTCGGCAACACCACCGGCGGCGACCCGCAGGACGAGGAGCTGCGCGCGGCCGTGCAGCTGCTGCTGGCCACCGGCGACGCGCGCTATGCACGCCGGGTGGCCGAGCTGTGGCCGGCGATCGACGCGCGCTTCATGTTCAACGCGCAGTACGCGGTGCTGGCGCTGCCGCACATGGACGCCGCCTTCGCCGAGCGCCTGCGCGCCCGCGCGGCGCGGTTCCGCCAGGAGCGCGAGCAGGCGCTGGCCGAGAACCCGTTCGGCGTGCCCATCACCCGCGGCGGCTGGGCGGGCAACGGCGCGGTGGTCGGCCACGCGGTCACCAACTACTTCCTGCACCGCGCCTTCCCCGACCTGTTCGACATCGAACCGACGCTGCAGGGCCTGAACTACCTGTACGGCACGCACCCGGACTCGAACATCTCCTTCGTCTCCGGCGTGGGCGCCCATTCCAAGGCCGTGGCCTACGGCAGCAACCGCGCCGACTTCTCCTTCATCGCCGGCGGCGTGGTGCCCGGGGTGCTGGTGCTCAAGCCGGACTTCCCGGAGAACAAGGAGGACTGGCCGTTCCTGTGGGGCCAGAACGAGTACGTGATCGACCTGGGCGCGGACTACGTGTTCCTGGTCCACGCGGCGCAGGAACTGCTGGGCGCGGCGCCGGCCGCGCCCGCCGGGGCGGCCGGCCGCTAGCGCTGGTAGAGGACGCGCTCGGGGCGGTGCAGGAAGAAGCCCTGGGCGCGGTCCACCCCGAGGGCGCGCAGCACCGCCAGCGTCTGCGCGTCCTCCACCCACTCGGCCACCACGTCCAGCCCGCGCTGGTGGCCGATCTGGATGATGGCGCCGACGATGGTGCGGCTCATCGGGTCGGTGCCCAGGTCGCGCACGAAGCTGCCGTCGATCTTGATGCTGTCGGCCGGCAGGTTCTTCAGGTAGCCGAAGGAGGACATGCCGGCGCCGAAGTCGTCCAGCGCGATGCGGCACCCGGCCCCGCGCAGGCGCTCGATCACGCGCACCACGCGCAGCAGGTTGCGCACCGCCACCGTCTCGGTAATCTCCAGGCACAGCCGCTGCGCCGGCACGCCGAACTCGGCGATGCTGTCCAGGATGAAATCGGCCAGGCCCTCGTCCTCGATGCTGGCGCCGGACAGGTTGATGGCGCAGGTGTGCAGGCGCGGCCCGGCCGGGTGCAAGCGGTCGAAGTTGGCAAGCGCGGCGCGGATCACCCAGCGGTCGACCTGCGGCATCAGCCCGTAGCGCTCGGCTGCCGGCAGGAACGCGCCCGGCGGCACCACGTTGCCCTCCTCGTCGCGCAGGCGCAGCAGCAGCTCGATCGCCGGGCCGTCGCCGCCGTGCAGCGGCACCACTTCCTGGTAGTCCAGCAGCAGGCGCTCCTGCTCCAGCGCCCCGCGCAGGCGGTTGGCCCATTCCATTTCGCCCTGGCGGCGGCTGGCGTCGGCGTCGTCGTGGTAGACGTACACGCGGTTGCGGCCGTTCTCCTTGGCCTGGTAGCAGGCGCTGTCGGCCCAGGCCAGCAGGTCCTTCAGGGTGACGCCCGGGCGGTCGACCACCACGATGCCGATGCTGGCGCTCACCGTGTAGGTGCGCCCCTGCCAGGCGAACATCACGCCCTCGATGCAGCGCCGCAGCTGCTCGGCCAGCGCGCGGGCGCGGTCCTCGTCCACGTCGAAGGCCACCAGGCCGAACTCGTCGCCGCCCAGCCGCGCCAGCACGTCGCCGCGGCGCAGGTGCCTGCGCATGGCCCAGACCAGCTCCACCAGCAGCTGGTCGCCGGCCATGTGCCCGGAGAGGTCGTTGATCAGCTTGAACTGGTCCAGGTCGATGTACAGCAGCGCGAACGGCGGCGCCGCGGCGTCGGCCACGCGCTCGGCCAGGGCGTGCTGCACGCGCCGCTCGAACTCGCGCCGGTTGCACAGCCCGGTCAGCTCGTCGTGCGCGGCCTGGTGGCGCAGGCGCTCGGTCAGCGCGCGCTGCTCGCTGATGTCGGTGGCCACCATCAGCAGGTGCGGCGCCCCGTCCACCTCGACCCGCGCCAGCGACACCTTGGCCCAGAAGGCGTCGCCGCCGCGCAGGGCGATGGCTGCCTCCTTCCCGTCCCAGCTGCCGGCGCGGCCGGCGGCGATGGCGCGGCGCCCGAGCGCCGGGTCGTCGAACAGGGCGGCCAGCGGCGTGCCGGCCACGTCGCCCAGGCGCTGGCGCGCCGCCTGGTTGGCGTAGGTGATGCGGCCGCCGCGGCCGTCGGCCAGCAGCACCAGCGCCGGCAGCAGTTCGTTCAGCGCGCGGAAGCGCGCCTCGCTCTCGCCGAAGCGCGCGCTCATCCTCCGGCCCAGCTCGACGGCGCGGCGGTGGGTGGTGGCGCGCGACCACAGCAGCAGCGCCAGCAGCGCGCTGATCGCGGCGCCGGCCACGGCGATGAGGCCGGCGCGCCCGCCGTCGACCTGCTGCACGCGGGGGCGCATGCGCAGCTCCCAGCGGCGGCCTCCGAAACCGACCTGGCGCACGTACTCCTGCGCCTGCGCCGCCTCCGGCGGCAGCGGGCCCGAACTGAACACCGCGGCGCGGGCCGGCGGCGCGTCCAGATCGCGGACCTCGACGTGCATGTATTCCAGGATCCGGCCCTGCAGCGCCTCCCGCACCATCGGGTCCAGCCGCAGGCTCACCGCCAGCGCGCCCAGCTCGCGCGCGCGCCGCTCGGCCACGGTGACCGGGGCCGGCCCGCGCGAGTACACCGGCAGGCGCACGGTGACGCCGAGCGCGGCGCGCTCGCCCGCGCCGCGGAACTGCACCAGCGGGAACGGCGCCGAGGCGAACGGCACGTCGGCGTCGCGCGCGCGCTCGAGCGCGGCCAGGTTGGCCGGCTGCGAGGCGATGTCGAAGTCCAGCAGCGCCTCGTTGCCGGACAGCGGGGTGACGAAGGCGTAGCGGTAGGCCGCACGCCCGGGCGTGGCGGGGTCCGGGCGGCGGTAGGCGAAGGCGGTGACCACGTAGCCCGGCACCAGTTCGCCCGAGCGCAGATTGCGCTGGTACTCGGCGAACCCGGCCTGGTCCATGCGGTCGTTGGAGAGGAACACGGTCTGCATCGCGCGCAGCAGCAGCGCCGATCCTTCCAGCGGCTCGCGCAGGCGCGCCTGCGCCGCGTCGGCCAGCGAGCGGTGCAGCGCCTGCGCGCTTTCCTGCGCACCCTGCCACTCGCGCCGCGCCAGGGCGGCGGTCGACAGCAGGCCGGCGGCGAGCAGCAGCAGGGCCCACACCGCCGGCGGCAGGGACGGCGCCTGCAGCGCGGTGTCGCTCGGTTCCTCCAAGGGTGTTTCCTGCATGCTTGGCTTCCCGGCCTTGCCACGGATCGGGCGCGCCGGACGCCGCCCGGACGGCATGCGCCTGCCCGCCGCAGCCGCCCGCACACCCGACTGCTATCGGTCCGCGACGGGAATTCTTGACCGCCAACGGCCGGCCGCCCGTCGTGGACGGCCCGGCCGATCATACGGCCGGCGCCGCCGCGGTCGCCGTCACGCGGGGACGGCGCCTCACGCGCCCGGGCGCGGCCACCGCCCCAGCGCCGCGCGGGTCACGCCGAGGCGGCGGCAGGCACGTACCGCCGGCCCGTCGTCCAGCGCCAGGCGGAACAGCGGGGCCACGCGCCGCATGGCCGCGGCCGCGGCGTGATCGCGCAACCCGCCGCGCCCCAGCATCGACGCGGCCCAGTCCGGCAGCAGCGCCGCGCCCGCACCGAGGAACAGCTCGCGCGAAAGCCCGGGCAGCGGCACCGGCAGGCGCATGGCGCACAGCACCGCCAGCACTTCGCGCGAGCGCGCGTCCAGGCGCAGCTGCGGGCGCATCGCGTCCAGGTAGGCGGCCACCGCCGCCTCCGAGGCCGGCACGTCGCGCGCGCCCAGGGCCTCGGCCACGCGGCGGGTCTCGTCGTAGTAGCGGTCGGCGAGCGCCGGCGGCACCGCCCGGCAGTAGCGGCGATAGCCCTGCAGGAAGCCGTAGGCCTCGGTGACGTGGACCCAGGCCAGCAGGTCCGGTTCGCTGGCCGCGTAGGGCCGGCCGTCGGGCAGCGTGCCGGCCACCTGCGCGTGGATGCGACGCACGCGGCCGATCAGCGCCCGGGCCTGCGCGGTGCCCGCGTAGGTGGTGCCGGCGACGAAGGCGGTGGTGCGGCGCAGCCGCCCCACCAGGTCCTGGCGGAAGTTGGAGTGCTCGTACACGCCGGCCAGCGCGCGCGGGTGCAGCAGCTGCAGCATCAGCGCGCACAGGCCGCCGCACAGCATCCCGGGGAAGTCGGCGTGCACGCGCCAGGTGACCGTGCCGGGCCCGAACAGCCCGGGGTCGCCCAACGGCTCGTCGTAGTCGATGCCGCTCTGCCCGCGCGGGAACGCATGCAGGACCCAGCTGCGGACCTGCCGGACGAGCGGATTGGCGTGCGCGTGCGCGGACATGGGGCCATCCTAGCCAGCGCCCGCGGAAGCGCGCCTGACCGCGGGCGGCGCCGCGCCGCCCGGTTCATGCGGCGGCCATCTGCGCGCCCTGCCCTGCGCCCTCGGTTACGATGCCCGGCCCGCTGCCCGCGCCGACCGCCTTGCCCCACTACACCGGACCGCTGCTCACCCGCCAGACCGCGCAGGCGCTGCTGGAGGCGCGCGCCGCCGGCGCACAGGCCTGGACCGGCTCGCTGGACCTGGGCCGCAGCGTGGACACCGCCGCGCTCGCCGCCGACCACTGGCAGTGGCGCGGCCAGCGGCATCCGTGGCCCGGCACGCTCAAGGAGCGCACGGTGTACTGGTCCGATGGCGCGGAGTGGACGCCGGCGTCGCGCTATTCCGGCGCGCTGATCAAGCTGGTGCCCACCGAATGGGGCCCGCCGACCTTCGAGATCGACGGCATCAAGATGCTGCCCACGGCGAAGGCGTCGCCCTACGAGGACGCGCGGCGCAAGGTGGCGCTGGTGGAGCCGCGCGGCAGGTCGGTGCTGGACACCTGCGGCGGGCTGGGCTACTTCGCCGCCTGCTGCCTGGAGGCGGGCGCGGCGCGCATCCATTCGTTCGAGAAGAACGCCGACGTGCTGTGGCTGCGCACGCTCAACCCGTGGTCGCCCGACCCG